>DAOVNB010000066.1 GCA_030630425.1 archaeon
AAGGCATCTGTATTTTCGATTTAGAAATACCCATCGAATATATAAGTATTCCGCAAGAAAAAATAACTACTTGCGGGGGTGTTAAACGCAATGATGGTTTGGTTTTTCCAGAGGGTATAGATATAGATACGAAAAATATAGAAAATTATGGTCATTTTATATATCAAAATCCTGAAGAAAACGAAGTATTGTTTACGCCATACATTCCTATGAACTATGTAACGGGTTTTAGATATTTTCCACATAATGAGGCGGTGATTGCCGGTTTCAGCAATCTTAAAAAAGAACTATTGGCTGTTGCTACAGCTAAAACAGGAGGAGATGAACACGAATAAACCAAAATCAGATCTTCATTTCAGGGTGATGGCCCTTATGTTTCGGATAAGGGATTTCTTCAATCCCAGAAGGGCGGTCTTAAAAGAAGCAGGAATAAAGCCGGGATTTTGCGTGCTTGATTACGGCTGTGGGCCCGGCGGTTATGTAGCTGATGCTTCCAGGATGGCTGGCGAAACAGGCAAGATTTACGCCCTTGACATACACCCGCTTGCAGCCCGGATGGTTGAAAACAATGCTTCAAAAAAGCAGCTGGCAAATGTTAAAGCCATATGTTCTGGCTGCAAAACCGGGCTTGATGACAGCAGCATTGATGTTGTACTTCTCTATGATACATTTCACGACCTTGAGGAACCGGACAGGGTGCTTAAAGAGTTGCACAGGGTGTTGAAACCGAAGGGAACGCTTTCTTTTAGCGACCACCACCTGAGCGAAAGGGATATTGTGTCAAAGGTAACCAACAGCGGATTGTTCCGGCTGCTCAACAAAGGCGAAAAGACATACAATTTTGCAAAGAAGAAATAGCATTGGATTCCGCACAGCGTTAAATATATACACATAAAAACACAAATATTATTATGTCCTTAGAAACATACAGCAAAAAAAGAAATTTCTCGAAAACAACAGAGCCAAAAGCAGAAGCAAAGAGCACAGGCAAAAACATATATGTCATCCAGGAACACAATGCAACCCACCATCATTTTGACCTGAGACTTGAAATGGGCGGAGTGTTAAAATCATGGGCAATTCCAAAAGACCCGCCAACGGATTCTAAAACAAAGCGCCTTGCAATTCAGACCGAAGACCACCCAATAGATTACGCAGATTTTGAAGGGACAATACCCGAAGGCCTTTACGGCGCAGGCACCGTTAAAATCTGGGACAAGGGAACATTTATCCCGATAAAAATTGAAGAAAAAGAGATAATCGTAGATATCAACGGAAAAAAATTAAAAGGACTGTTCGTCCTTCTTAAAACAAGCTTCAAGGGCGCAAAAAACACATGGCTTTTTTTCAAAAAGAAAGATTAAAACCTTCCTTCAGTCAGGCTAATGTGGTATTTTTCGATATCAATAAGCGCCTCAAAAACTTCAATTGCGCGCGGTTCTGATACATCCTCAAGAAATTGGGAATATCTTGCTGTTGCTTTCTCTTCCCTTTCATGCGCAACCTAAAACATATAAAGAAGCCGACCTAAAAAATACTACTATGATGTTTTACGGGTGGTTTTTTGGCTAAAAAAACAGCAGGTCTTACAGAACACATAAAAATAATAGGCCCTACAGGAAAAGAAGTAGAATGCGATGCAATACTCGATACAGGGGCAACAAGGACATCACTAGACATAGCAATTGCAAGAAAAGCAGAACTTGGTCCTGTATTAGGCTCTGTTCGCGTAAAAAGCAAAACAATGACAACCGGATTTGTGCGAAGGCTTGAAGTGCCGTGCAAAGTAGAGTTGCTCGGGAAAATATTTGAAGTGAAAGTAAATATAACCGACCGCCGTGACATGCATACAAAAGTGCTTATAGGGAGAAACATAATACACGGAAATTTTGTTGTTGATGTTGAAAAAACGCATAATTCTGCAGACATAAAAGATGTAAAAAACAAAAAATCAGAATAATTTGATTCTTATGAAACTACTTATTGTGGGTCCGGAAAATCGGACAAACACGGAAATATCCTTGCTTGAGCGTGCAAAGGAATACTTTGATACAGTTCTTTATGTCCCTATGGCAGGTGTTCGCATAGAGACCACCACTGACGAGTCTATACCCTATTATAAAAATACAAATTTGTTCGAATTCGATGCAGTCCTTGGAAGAATCAGCAAAAAAAACAGCGATGCGGGCTATGTTCTTATGAAGCTTTTCGAAGACCGCAAACTATATACAATAAATTCATACAAATCCATCCTTTACAGTTATAATGAATTTCTGGCGCCGATTTTCTTAAAAACAAAAGGCATTCCAACACCAAAAATACATTTTGCGATAACAAGAAAAGCAATAGAGCACATCCTGCCGGATATAAAATATCCTGGTTTATTGCGCCTGCCGTATGAAAAAAAGGGTTCTGTGGTCATAGATTCATACGATTCTGCAAAAGGTGTTATAGATACAATAGAAAAACTTTCACAGCCAATCATGATTCAGGACATTTACAGAAACGGATCTCCTGTAACCGTTCTTGTAGCGGGTAGCAGGCTTTTTTGTATTGAGGGAAAAGACACGGTTTATACACCAACTGAACAGGAAAAATATTTGTTGAAAAAAGCAGCATCACTTTTTGAAGCAGGGCTTTGCAGTATATCGGCGATAAAACACAACAATCATATTTTAATTACCGGCATGGACATTTGCCCTTCAATGGATAAATACACCGAACTTTTTGAAAAGGACATATATGACATCTTCTTAAAACAAATCGCAAAAAACACTGAAAGAATCAGCAGCAAAAACCCTATTGCCAGACTGGCGAACATTTTTGAAAACGCATTGAGTCGGAAGTGATTGTGTGAAACGCATTAAAAAAAGACTGCTTATTGTTGCCCCGAAGGTAAAATCAAAAACAACAGAACTCATACTGGAAGAAGCAGAAAAAATATTTGATGTGATTTATGCTCCGGTACATGACATAACACTGACAGTGGATAAAAATGAGATAAAAATACACTGTGAAGGTAAAAGCATTACTGATGTTGATTATGTGCTTCCAAAAATTGACGGCAAACGAAAGGATTATGGTTTTCAGATAATAAACGCATTTGATGCATATCCGGTATTAAAACCATATAGTGCAGCAACAATTTTAGTCGCGCACGATAAATTCCTGACATCTGTTGCTCTTGCAAGATGCGGAATACCCACACCAAAAACATATCTTTTAAAAACCGCAGAAGGTACCGAATCACTTGTAAATAAAATAAAATTTCCTGTGATGGTAAAGCTAATGTCCGGTTCAGGCGGTGTGGGCATAATGTATGTTGAGAATAAAGAGAGTATGCGAACAATAACAGCATCCATGAATAAATTAAACCAGCAGATACTAATACAGGAATTTGTTGAAAACCCGGGAGAAGACGTACGGATACTTGTTGCAGAGGACACAGTTCTTGGAGCGTATAAACGAGTCGCAAAAGAAGGAGAAAAGCGCGCAAACATAAAAGCCGGCGGCGTGGCGCAAAAATATGAACCAACAGATGAGATGAAAGAGATTGCAATAAAGACCGCCAAGATAATGCACGCCGATATTTGCGCTGTTGACCTAATTGAAGGCAAAAAAGGCCCGGTTGTAATAGAGGTTAACATAAATCCCGGCATTCGCGGAATGATGGACGCAACAAATATAAATATTGCAAAAAGAATAGTAGATTACATAGATAACAAAATAAAAAGCAAACTGGAGTGATTTTTATGGGTAACCTTCCAATTGCAGCGATTGAGCGAATAATAAGGGATGCAGGAGCCGAGCGGGTCTCAAAAGCAGGAGCCGAGCTTTTTGCAGAATATATTGAAAACATAGCCCTTACAAAAGCAGAAGAAGCAGTTAATATCGCAAAACACGCAGGCAGAAAAACAGTAAAAGAAACAGATATAAAATTTATAAAAAAGAGTTAAAACTTGTTTTTACGAAGATTTATAATATTTAATCCGTATATTTGAGTTACGAAAATTTTAATGGAGGTTATATTATGGCAGACTTGATTGTAAAAAGTAAAGTACGCGAATACGCAAAATCAAAAGGCGTAAGTTTTTCTGCAGAAGCAGACGATGTGCTGGACAAAGTTGTTGCAGGGCTTCTTGACCGCGCAGGTGAGCGAGCTAAAGCAAACAACAGAACAACAATAAAAGCAAGAGACCTTTAAGTTCTTGCATTTCTGAAGTAAATATTTGGTGGGGGGTCAATAAGGGGCCGCCACATTTTTTATTTTTTTATTGCGTATAAACACTATAGACTCGCAATAAAAAAGCTTGAAATCCACCAATATACACCAACATTTCATGATTTTTATAAAACTATATGATTTATCGGCACACAATTACACATAAATATATAAAGTAAAATATATTAATCAAAAACAGTTCTTAAAGAACAAAAATATTTAAATGAAACGAGGTTAGTGATATGGTAAAAATTTCTGAAATAACAGTAGATTCTAAAGATGTTGAACTTGAGGCATCAGTTGTTGAAGTCGGTGAACCAAGAACAGTTAACACCCGATTCGGTCCTAAAAATGTTGCAACTGCAATAATTGAAGATGATACCGGAAGGATAAACCTAAGCCTTTGGGAAGATCAGATACAGACAGTTTCTTCTGCCAAAAAAGTAAAGATTGCAGGCGCTTATGTAACTGAATGGAGCAATAACTTACAGGTAAACCTTTCAAAGCAGTCAACACTTGATGTTGTTGAATAAGTTTTCTGTTATTTCAAATGCATGAAAACCTTCGCTTTTAAGCGGAAGGATGAATTGCTTTGAAACCCGAAAAACAGCGAAGCTGTTTTTGGGCCCAGAGAATTAAAGATTCTCTCGGGGCTTGAAACTTAAACCAACCAAATCATTTTCAGCCTCTGGCTGAAAAGCTTCGAACGAAGTGAGATGACAGACTAAAGTCTGTGGTCTCCC
>DAOVNB010000106.1 GCA_030630425.1 archaeon
GCCATCATATATTCCATAAGAAGGTCAATCGCTTTTTTCGCATCTCTTTTCAAGACCTTGTCTGAAAGCCGCACTTTTGCGGATGCCTCTGAAAGCCTTATTAAAGCCTCAAGCTGCCTTGCGCCAATAGGAACCGCGGACTGTTCTTCTCCAGTGTACTTGTTTCTTAAGGACACATAGAATTTTTCAATCTCTTTTTGCGCAGCTTCGGTCAGTACCGGCGCAATATTTATTTTTGCATACGCAATGTATTTTCGAAGCATTTCGGACTCTATGGGTGGCTGTTGTATATCCGGGTTTTCGTGCATTTTTAATATGTGCCGCACAAGGCGGGTGTCTGTTTCTTTGTTTGGTACATCCCGTATAATAAACATCAGGTCAAATCGTGAAATAAGCGTATCCGGCAAATCAATCTGTTCGGGGATGGATGTATATGGGTCGAATCTGCCGAATTTCGGGTTTGCAGCACCCAAAATCGTTGTCTGCGCATTCAGTGTTGCCTGCACATTTGCCTTGCTTATCGTAACAGTTTGTTGTTCCATTACCTCATGCATAGCACTTCGGTCATCCTTGCCCATTTTGTCAAGTTCATCTATCATTGCAATTCCCTTGTTTGCAAGAACCAATGCACCCGCCTCCAGTGCCCACCCGCGCATGAACTCGTCTTTGACAACCGTAGCGGTCAAACCCGCGCCGGAAGTGGATTTACCTACAACATATCTTGCTTTTGGGGCTAATCCCGCAACATATTTTAAAAGCTGGGATTTACCAGCACCGGGATCTCCTACAAGCAGTATGTGCATATCCCCCCTTGTGGTAACCCCGTCTTTTCTTACTTTTCTGACTCCGCCGAAAAGCTGCAATGCAATTGATTCCTTTATTTTCTCATATCCGTAAATAGACGGGGCAATTGATTGTGTAAGCAGTTCATAAATTTTCGGGTTCTGAGCAAGCTCTTTTATTGTCTTTTCATCTTCTTCAGTAATGTCAATATCTTCAAATTCCTGCTCAATTGTCTCAAGATAGTTTGCCTCAATATAAAGGTCGCGCCTTTTTGTTTCTTTGCCTTTTTCAACCTTTAAGGGAACGTCCCGTATTATGCCATATACTCGAACCTTTGCACCGGGAATTACTTTTTTCTGGAATTTTGGGTCAACAAGGTCTGCCTGCAAGAACGCGGCCAATTTTCTTGCCTGCGCCCCACCCTCAAGCCTGTCAGGAGACTCCTCAATCTCAAGCCGCTGCAAGTCTATCATTTTTCTTGCAACCATTGCAAACCCCTGCTTGTTTCCGCAGGCGCACATGTATGGTTTTTCAAGTTGCTGCTCTTCCTGCATGATGTTTATCCGCTCGCCGCATGCCTTGCACTCAAAAGTCGCAAGCGTTATTTCCGGCCTGACTTCGGATGCCTGCTTTATTATGCCGTCAATTGCCACAAACTTCTTGATGTGCTTGCTTCTAACATTCTTTATTGCAACAGAGCCGGATTCCGGCGTGTTTGTGAACCGCACGATTATTTTGGTGTCAATAGGCTCGCCAATATCAACATTTGAGACTGCTTCCTCAATTGCCTGAAAAACTTCATCCGGATTTTCCAAAAGATAATCTGCAACTTCCGAGTCGAATTTCTCCAAATCCTCAAAATCAACAATAACCGGAGTTGCCGCTTGCACTGCTTTTAATAGATTATCATAATAGATTTCTGAGAAAAATACTTCAAACTTAGAAAGCAAATCAGAATATTCCAGAGTTTTTTCCATGCCAAACATTCTTTAGGCAAATTTAAATTAGTTCACCTTGGTTTGCCGCGAACAAATTTTTAATTCAGTTTTCGAGTGATTGGGGTTCTTCATACTTTTTAACATCAATCAGATTAAGATGTTTGCCTTTGTGTCCTGTTACAATTCCTACAAATCGTTGACCTAATAAATCGTCCCTTGTTAGTTCAACATCAAAATCACCTTTTTTAATAGGTGCAACAACTTTGTGATGGATTCCGTTTTCTGAGTACCCTATTAAAGTAAACTTATTATTCCCGGTATTAACATTGGTTACCGTGAATTCTATTTCCTCACCGGGCTCTTCTTTAAATCTTTTGTATTCTGTTGGTGACTCTTCAAATTGTCTTCGATATTCCGCTCTTCGTGCAGATTCTTTATCTATATTGCGTTGAACTTCCGCAGCCATTTGTTGTCTTTGTCTTTCCGCAGCAACTTTTTGTTCTTTAAAAACCTGCGCCGGCGTTACAACAAGGTCTTTTCTCTCTCCGCCAAAGACCTTATACATTTTAAGTATTCTTGAATCAAGAGACTCTGTTTTAAAATATCGGTCATATGGTCTATATGTTTTTTTACCGCCTTTAGCTTTAGTTTCTTGCAGATACCATTCTTTCAGCAGGTTTTGGGTATCTTTTGGCGGAAAAGAATAACCTTCAGATTTCATGAATTCTAAAGTATTCAAAAAAAGCTCTCTTGCGCCATCAGCTCTTTTATCTTTTTGCTGTTTGATTATATTAAGTGCCTTAGGTGCATTTACCGTTTCATTTATGGTTTTCATTATCTTTTCGGATTTTCCGTTAAACCCTGCAAGTTGTAAAAAGTCTTTAGCCAGTTTTATTGTGTTTATGTATTCTATATATTCCATACCGATATTCTTGCGTATGCTCCGACCAGAACCATCAAGGCATAAATCATACACTTTTGTTAATCTGCCATTCACTGATTCTTCTACTTTTTCCGGAGGCGCTGCGGAGTCATAAAAACATTTAGAAAATCCCGTTTCCGAAATGGTTTTATACCATTCAAGCGCGTTTTTTGTAAAATCTTTTTCAAATCTTTCTCTCTCAAGAGCATTATATATCAAAACAGATGGATGGAACTCATTAGATTGTATCTTTGAATTCCCTTTTTCTTTCATGAATTCTTCAAATGTTTTGCTTATTGCGTCTCGTTTTTTAAGTTCTTCAAATATTTCATTGAGTGTGCCTTGTTTTATTGACTTGAAATTATTTGATATTATGGCATTTAGTGCAGGAAGATATATGTCTTCATCATTCAACATTTCATTTTCAATTCTTTCTTTGGTAATGAACTCGTATAGTTTGTCTAATTTGGAAACGAACTCTTCATTTTTGGTTGTTTTTGGTGTCTCCCAGTAATCTTCAGTATTTGAATCTTTGTATTTGTCTGTTTGTAATAGGTTCAAAAGCGCGAGTTCAAATATATATGGCGTATCAAGAATTACCGTATATGAGGATTTTAGTTTTTCTTTTAAATCCGCTATAAAAACAGCATCAAAATTATGTTCGAATAAATATTTTATAACTTCAGTCCCGTCCTCATCTGAAAGGCGGTTACCGCCATATGCAGGGGTTGCTAATTTTTGAGAATATATCTCTTCTCGTCTGGCGTTCTTAATATCGTGTAAGATTTCATCAGTTCTGGGCGATGGAGATGAACTTTCTGTAGTTTCTGAAATAATGGTGTCGTTATGAGGCATTCCTTTTGATTCTGATTCTTTTTGTTCTATTCTATAAATCGCATACTTTATGACATCCTTAAGGGAGACATTGTGTTCTGACTTACAAAAACTGTCGAGTCCAAGATGACCTCTTGTATTTTTAAGTTCTTCTGCATCGGAGGAATTAAAAAGATCACTATGGTTACTGCACAAGTCACGATATGCCGCCTTTACAGCCTCAAGCTTTTCTTCAGGCATTTCTTCAAACCTAGATACATCTTGGCCCATTTGGTCTATATCGCCATTTCCGCCCAATTGCTCAATCGCATAATTTATGAATCTACCACGATTTATCCCATCAATAGCACAATATGTTTTAAAAGCGGGGTTTTGTTTAAGTTCTTCAAGCCC
>DAOVNB010000025.1 GCA_030630425.1 archaeon
GAAGTTTCTGCTGTTACCGAAAACATAATTGAAAAAATACAAAAAGCAGGCGGCAATGCTGAATTTATAAGGGCATAAATGTGTATTCTTATGCGCCACATTTATATATGCGAAAAATGCAATATGTATACAATGGGCGAGAAATGCCCCAAATGCAGGAAAAAAACAATCCTTAAAAAACCGCCAAAATATTCGCCGGAAGACAAGTACGGGGAATACAGGCGGAAAATGAAAAAGCTGCTTGAAGCAAAAACAAAGGGAGATGACTGATTATGCCTACAGAAATACGAGTTCTTGAAAAACCAAAACTTAATGCCCCTGTATTTATTGAAGGGCTTCCGGGAATTGGATATGTCGGAAGAAACGCTGCAGGATACTTGATAGAAGAGCTTAAGGCAAAAAAATTCGCAGAAATCTATTCAAACCACTTCCCGCCTGTTGTTCTTTTAGACCCTAAAAAAACAGGTCTTATGATGCCTATAAAAAATGAGCTATACTATCGGAAAGCCAAGAACAAAGACCAGAAAGACATGATAATTCTTATAGGCGACTCACAGAGCATGGATCCTGAAGGGCACTATGTAATTGCAAACAAGATAACCGAATTCTTGAAAAAATACAAAGTATCTCAGATAATCACAATAGGTGGTTTCGGCACTGGGCAAATCATAGAAAAACGCATGCCTGAAGTCTATGGAGCCGCCACTGATGAAAAAGAGATAAAGATTTTCGAAAAGCAGGGCGTAAAGTTCAAAGACACAAACATTGGACAGATTATAGGTGCCTCCGGCATGATAGTTGTTGAGGGTAAAAAGCAGGGAATCCCCGGCGTATGCCTTATGGGTGAAACATCCGGCATGCTTTTATCAGATCCGAAAGCAACAGAGTCTGTTTTAATGATTCTTGCAAAATACCTGAAAATAAAGGTGGATATGGCAAAACTTGAGCAGAGGGTAAAAGATATTGAAAAAGTCATAAAGAAAATCGAGGACCTTCAGGCAAAGATAGTATCCGGGTCTAAAGAAGGCAGCAATGATGAGCATTTAGGCTACATCGGGTAAGTTATTTAAAAGTTTATAAAAACAGTTAGGAAATACTTAAAATGTGTGGGTGAAAACAACATGAAACCTAAAGATTATTCAAAATACGAACGGGTAAGAATTATAAGTGCCAGGGCTTTGCAGCTTTCTATGGGTGCACCGCCTTTGATAAAAACAAAAGAAATGGATGCAATCGAAATCGCAAAACAGGAATTTGAAAAAGACGCAATACCTATAACTGTTGATAGAAATTGATTTTTTTCTTTTTATATTTGAATTGATTAATGTTAATTATGTCAAAAGCTGAAACCCTGGAAAAAGAGATAGAATCCCTAAAACAAAGAAATTCCCGTGTAGAGGCCGATAAGGCCTGGGAGACAAGCAAAGCACGGCGGTTTATTGTTGCAATCCTTACATATTTTGTGATTGTCGCTTTCTTTTTTGCAGCAGGGCTTCCAAAACCGTTTACAAATTCAATTGTGCCTGCTTTGGCTTTTGTGTTATCTACATTGTCGCTTCCTTTTTTCAGGAAAGTTTGGATAAAATACATTTATAATAAATAATAGCCATGCTATATCATGAACCCAATCTGCCTTGGCGGCTATTCATCGAAAGTATTTGTTGAAAACTTCTCACGATTCTCAAACGAGTTCAAAGAAAAACTTGATGGAATTGAACTTTTTTTCAGAAAGCCTGCGGATTTGTTATTGTTTGAACTTAATGGTGAATTAAAAACATACATTCAAACTCTGCATTTTAACTCCATTCACGCGCCTTTTGCGGATATCACCTACGGCAATGATAGAAAGACAAGCAAAATTCTTGCTAAACTACTGAAAATTTATGAATCTGTTGGCGCAAAACAGGTAGTTTTTCATCCAAACGAGGTAAAGGATTTTGATGTTCTTGAAAAAACAAGCATGAACATAGTTCTTGAAAATATGGACTGTCGAAAAGAGAAGTTCCAGAGATACAGCGAATTTACGCCAATACTAAAAAAATATAATTTTGGAATTTGCCTTGATATTGCTCACGCAATTTCAATGGGGGGAAGAACTCTGGACAAATTTCTGGAAAACCCTGAAAAAATACGCCAAGTGCACGCATCATTCCTTAAGGAATTAAAACACACCCCACTTTACTTAGCAGATGAAAAAATCATAAATGAATTAAAAAAAGTAAAAAAGTTAAACTGTCCGTTTGTGATTGAAAACGCATTGACTGACGAAAACTTATTGATAAAAGAAATTGATTTTTTAAGAAATTTCTAATCTTTTTTGAAATCAATCTCAATCCTGCTTTGTGTTGCGCCTTTTTCATTCAGGTATTTTGAGCCGGGCCGAACACCGTAAGGCACATCGCATGGTGTGAGAAGTTTCTGTATGACAATCTGGCATACTCTCATTTTTGGGTATAGCTTTATCGGCAGTTTCCCGACATTCGCAAGCTCCAAAGTTATATTCCCTTTAAAACCAGGGTCAATATATCCTGCTGTTGAATGCACCATAAGCCCCATCCGACCCAAAGATGAGCGCCCTTCCAAGTGCCCAATAAGGTCGTTGGGGATTTCAACATGCTCTAAAATCGATGCAAGGATAAAGTCCCCCGGGTGTATTATGAATGGCTTTTCTTCCTCATAAAGCCTGGAATATTCGCATTCTGTGACTTTTGTCCCGTTTTCTGTTGTCCATTCCCTGTGCACGCGGTCATTGTAGTTGGCAGGATCAATAAATGCATGGTCTGACATCTTAAACTGCCTGAACCTGTTTCCTAAGCGAAGGTCCATGGATGACGGGCCTAACTGCGTTTTTATATCTACTGGCGTTATTATGAGGTCTTTTTTAAGCCGCTCCTTAAAGTCATGGTCTGAGAAAATCATAGTATCAACAATATTTTTTAGTGAATTTTTAAAAACCTGGTGTATCATTCCGCATTTTTTGCCTTTCCTGCATCAATAAATATCTGTGCGACCTTTTTTGGCGCAACAACAATCTCTCCCGGGCTCCATGGGCCGTAAGTCTCTAAATCCTCGGCAACAAATTCCGGGATATCTTCAATGACTTCTATTTTTTTGAATGGTGTATCTTTTTGTTTTTCACACATTTTGTCTTCTTTTTTATCCACCGGCTCTTTAGGCGCTTCATTTTTGTTTCTTTCATCTCCTGTTTCAAACAATCCGCCAAGAAACTTGCGCCTTTTTTTTAAAAGATCCCGGACAGAATCAAATGCATTTTTTTCTTCTAAAGTCATGTTTTCTACTTTGATGTCAGTTCTTGCAGACCGTATGCAAGAGCTCATTATTTTTCTTTCTCTCGTGTTGAATATATCTTTTATTACCGGAACCGTGTTTTCTATTTCCTTTAAGTCTGTAAAGCTCCTCATAGAATCGCGCGCAGAAATCCTTTGATAGCGATTTAAGTATGAAACAACGGCATCGTAAAAATCGTCATGGATTTTTGTCAGTGTGGATGCGGCCCTCTCTTTTCCCTGAAGTTCTCGCAGGTATTTGAATGTGATTGCCGATGCCATAGATAATTTTACGCGGAAAAAATTATAAGTCTATAGGCGAGAATCAATATATAAATCTAAAATAACAAAAATCAGCAGTATGTGGATATATGAATATGCTCCGAAAAAAGTGGATGAATTGTCCGGAAATTCAAAGGCAATAGAGGATATTCTTTCTTGGGTGAAAAACTACAAGAGCCAGCCGAAAAAAGCCCTAATCATTGAAGGTCCCCCAGGCACGGCAAAAACAACAGCAATAGAATTAATCGCAAAAGAACTTGGGCTAAACATAGTGTATTCGAGCGCTGCGGATACAAGGACGCAGAAAGCATTGTCCGAGACATTCGGCGCATCTTTGGCGCAGCAATCACTTTTTTACAAAGGAAAGCTTGTTGTGTTTGATGAAATCGATGCTTTGTCTGGAAGAAATGATAGGGGTGCTGCAGGCGAAATTGTAAAAATTATAAAAGCATCCAAGCACCCGATAATCCTTCTTGCAAATGACCTGTCCGCAAAAAAGCTTGCGCCAATAAAAAAAGAGGCAAAAATAATCAAATTTTCAAAAATCCCCACACCTGTAATTGCTTTAGCTCTTTCAAAGATACTCAATGCCGAAAAAATAAGCTATGATGAAAGGGCTTTAAGCGCAATAGCAAGGCAGGCAGACGGGGACATTCGGGCCGCCATAAATGACCTTGAGATTCTCTCAAGAGGAGAAAAAGAGTTATCGTATGAGTCAATCAAAAAAAGCGGTTACAGGGACTTAAAGAAACCCCTAAATGAAATACTTACAATAATCTTTAAGACACAATCGGCCAAAAACGCCAAAGAAGCCATTGACCTTGCAAACGAACCATTGGATAACATAATAGAGTGGATTCGAGAGAACATCCCGCGAGAATATAAAAAGGCTGAAGACCGCGCAAAAGCATACGACATGCTGTCCCGCGCGAACATATTCATGGGCCGGATACACACAAGGCAGTACTGGAGATATCTTGTATATGCCTACGCACTTGCATCTTTAGGCGTTGCAACAGCAAAAAAAGAAAAATATCCCGGGATTTTATCGTATCATTACCCTACAAAAATATCCCTTCTTGGAGCCTCTATGTTTTCCCGCGCCAAAAAAGACGCACTTGCAAAAAAATTATCCCCCCACCTTCACTGCTCGAAAAAAGACGCAATTAAGTATTTTAACCTGTTAGGGCTAATAGAGCAGAACCAACCGGCGGCGTGGGCAGGAATCTGTGAAAAAACGGATATTTGAGAAATCAAGCTTTTGCAGTTTGAGCCGGAGATGCAGAAATTTCGGGAACACCGTCACATAATAACATTGCATTCTTATCGAATACATATTCAGTTTGTTCTATAGGTATTAATTCTTCACCCCTCAGGACATATACAAGCCCGGTTTCTACAAAGGGTCTTAAGAAATCCCTGTAATGAGATTCTGGATTTGTATTATAATCTGGCCAAAAATTGGTCCCTAAAGATGTTAGTGTTCCTTGATGAGCACTTAATTCATCCACGCCCGCAAATACAAGATGTGTTCCTATATTTATTTCGGGAGCGATGTCAAAATTTTCGTAAGCCACTTGTTTAGCAGTGTTGATTAAACTACGGCGATCATATGGGGGTGACAATAATCGTGATATTGGTTCTCGCTCTCTTTGTAATTCAACCAATGCTTCGGGAGTGTCTATTCTCTCTAATACGACGACCCAGGGAATCTCTACATTTAGTTTATCCGGTTTTTCATCTATTGAATTATCACAAGCAACCTGGACAAGTTCGGGCACTATATCAGATATCTGCTGCATTGCAGGCCGGTATTTATCGAAATGCAGGGAAGTGCCAGGTATATTATATATTCCCCCTTTTTTGTGCTGCAGGTCTGCTGCATGAATATCAAAAACTAATTTATTTGCATGTGTTATCCTTGGGTTGAATTTATCAAATGCGTAGATACACAAAACATCTTGAGGGCGAACAGCCAAAAGATTCAGTTCAGAATCTTTTAGTGCATTATCAATCCTTTTTTGTTCTTTACCGACATTAAAGCTACTTAAATTAACCGATATATCTTTTCCAACAGCTCTTGCATTCTTGTAAGCAGTTTCTGGATCTTGTTCCAATTCATTAATATGGACCTCTGCAGTTTCATGGTTGCTTAAGTATTTTGACAGTAAATCAGTCCATGTAACGGTTACAACCCCATCGCGCTTTATATCCTCGCCGAATTCTTTATTCACAAAATCCAGAATTCCCTTATATGCACCCTTAGAATCTATTGGGTAATTCAAGTAAAAAACTCCCGGTGCCGGATTTCCGTATTTTCCCAGATATATTGGGCTGCCATCTGGTTGGTAAACCGTATCAAAACCCTTAAGAACAACAGAATTCGCTATTGGAAAACTATGATATTCGTTAGTGCTATTGACAACTCTTATGTCTGGCTCATCGGCCATGCCATTAACGAGAGATTTTAATTCAGTATTCAAAAAACCACAAATATTTATTACTGCTCGATATTTATATACTTTTACATTTTTAACCACCACAATGTCGCTAAAAATAAGTAGTCAGGATTTTGAACCTAACATTACATTTATAAACTTCTTATAGAAATATGTTTGTTGTAGCCGTAATTCTTTGTGGTCCGGTGGCTCAGCTGGTTATCCTGTTAAGTTCTTCTTGCAGGAACAGAAAGAGCACCACGCTGATAACGTGGGGGTCGTGAGTTCAAATCTCATCCGGACCACCAAATTATTCTCTAAATCAATACTCTGAAACAGAAAAATCAGGCAAATTGCCCGTTATACCATACAAACACTTTGAATTTTTAAACCGCAAGCACCAACATAAACTGATTGATCTGTTAAAGTCTTATTCTGCGCATAATTTAAAAGGCCATTTAGCAATGAGCGCTGTTTTGAATGTATGCTATGCGATTTACCATCATATGAAATGATTTTATTATTGGTTAATATAGAAAATAACTCATCAATATGCCGGCCATATTCGAACAAATTAAAACCCGCAGTTTTAAAGAAATTGGTTTTACTTATTATTGCTTTGTATGTATCACGCACATTTTTCTTTGTTTTATGCTCCACCTCAAAAGAATTATTCAATCCCTCTAAAAAAGTTTTAATTGGATTAGAATCACAACTATTTTGTTCATTTTTATATTTCTCAAAAAATTGAGCCATACTATTGGTTGCATCTAAATAGATATTATCCATAAAATCAGGAAGCGCTTGTTTATAATCAGTTACATTTGCCGTTATTTTGTATCTTTTGGTATTTTTAACAGTTCCGCTAATTTGCTCCACAATAAAGGGGGTGCATTTTGTCAAGACACGCCCTAGTATATACATATTTGAATGTTCGTGAATCAAACATTCAGCTTTTTTGTTCTTGTAATCTACAAGTTGATTGTATTTCTTAAGAACATCTGATGTTTTGGGGGTGTCCGTGTCCTTAAGTTCTATAAGGGTCTCAAAAAATAAATCATCATTAATCGCGCCATGTTTGAGTTGAGCATCAATTAATTGCTGTAATCCTTTATTGATTTCTCCGTCAATAATAACTTTTTCTGTCATAAATTCACCAATAGTTACTTAGAGATACTAACAAATTTAAATATGTTCTCCCAGATTATTTAATGTATTTTTTTAATTCTCTTAGAAAATAATGGTTTGTCAAGCGATAATCAATGCAGGTTGTGCGGGCATAGTATTCGTGGCACTCAATACATCAACCACGGGCTTAGTTGTTTGATTTTTCACATAATCGTAAAGTCCTCTTATAAGCTCGCATTGTTTTGAAGATAC
>DAOVNB010000185.1 GCA_030630425.1 archaeon
CAGGGAATCCTTTCAGAAGGATTTAGTGCAAAAGCATATATTGTCTATACAAAAGGTGATGTTGATTCAATAGATAAAAGAATACCCTATGTCTGGTCAGAAGATATTAAGAGCTTAAGAAATCCGAGTTTCGGTTTTGGAATGGATAAAAAATACCAGATAACCGTCGGGCTTGAATATAATGACACGGCATTTAATAGATACATCAAAATGGGAAGCGGCTATCATCAACTCCAACTTAGAAACATAGGACTTGAAGATGAAAAAATTGTCATAAATATTACCGAACTGCAATAATGGTTTATATACTCTAAAATACAAAAAATAATTTATGAAAAAACAAGTTATATTTGCAGCTGTATTGGTTCTGCTCAATGCATTTATTTTTTTAGCGCCAAATACGAATTCTATTTCTGAAGAACATAATATAACAATTTCGCTCCTTTATTCGGGCTTTTCGCCTGAAACAGGCACAGATTATTCCGTTTCTGCTCTAAGTTACCGTACTGTTGCGGGCATAGTTCTGCCAGAAAATCCAAACAGCATAATTGGGACCGCAGAAAAGCTTTCTGCAAATTACAATGAAAAGGCATATGTGGTTTATACTAAAGGAAATGCAGAGACCATCACAAACCGCATGGCTCTTGTTCGCGGCAACACATTTAATACGGTATACAACCCAAGTTTTGCGTTTCCGATTGCTGAAAAAAACACAATTGAAATCGGCAGTTCCTATGATACTATTAGAATCAATGGAAAAGAAACACTTTATTCCGGCACGCATCGGCTTTTAATCAATAACAATGGAATAACCGGCGGAAAAACAATACTTGTTGTGCGGTTAGAATGACTGCAATAACTTATATACGAAAGCAAGACAAATAAATGTTATGAAAAAAGGATTTGTAGCTCTTGATGAGATTATAGGGCTTGTGATATTTTTAATGATTGTAAGTGTTTCATTCTATTATCTTTCTTATATTTCAAAGCCTCAAGAGACTTTTTCTTCAGTCTTAAAACAAGAGGCTTTTGATTTTGCAGAAAATATAGAGGGCAACATCACATGGACTGTTTACAGGATGCCGGTTATTGTTACTTCAGGCAACACATCAAAAGCCACGATTGAAAAAAAATTTTATCCCTCGCAAAATGTTGATGTAAATTCCATAATTGTTAAAAACGAAAACAAAACGGAAATAAACTCAAGTTTTGATGATAATACAATAATCTTTACACCAAATGTTGTTCAAGGCAAAAATAATTATTTTGTATTGTACACAAAAGATACAGCCCTTGATTCAAGAACATACGCAACAGACTTAAATGCATTCGGGGTGTGGGTCAACAATTCGCTTATGAATGTGTCTTTTGCAACAACAGGCATCTCAAAAATAGAATTCAACGGCCTATCTGTCCTTCAGGGTGTGGGAGCAAATCTTACAACTTCAAGCGTGCCAGACCTGACCTCAAGCGCGGTTCGCGCAAAAAGGGCATATGACAACGGAATAGATGTAAAAATATACAACAATAACTCAAAAATAATCGTAACATCCAACCACACATTTAATCCCGTAATATATATTACAAAAACATTTACAAACCAATACAATGGAAGCGTGAATCCTATAAGTTCCGCAGGACTCCAGTTCAATTCCGTTGTAGATTTTCTTGACATTTATGGCGTTAAAGGCATTTCTGTAATCGGGAACAACCTGAATGTTTCACTTTACAACAATACATATAACGAAGTACGGCTATACAATGTTACAGACTTTGAAATATATCTTCATGACGGAGATTACACAAACGCGCTTACAGAAAAAGATATGTATCTAAACCCACACGAAAGTACATTACTTATTCCGGAAGAGGTTACAGGCATATCTTTAGATAGATTAACAAATCTAAATGGTGCTAATTATAAGCTAATAAAAGAAACATTTTCAAATGGTATTGATTTTAACATAACAACGGGCAATACAACCATGGGCATTGAACGACCAATAGATGTCGGTGTTGTTGTAGTAAAATATCCTGTTTTAGTTGTGGACCGCCTTGCTGAAACCAATAATAGTGAACTTGATATTGCTGTTTGGATCGGTTGATTATGAGAAATAAAACCATCAAAAAAGGAGCTCTGCGCACAATGGAAGCGTTTATATCATTTATAATTGTCATGAGTTTCATATTAATCATAATGCCTGCAATCACACACACACCTGACAGTTCTCCTGATAAGCTAAAATACACATACACGGCTTTTAAGGCACTTGAAAAACAAGGGCTTCTCCGCCAATACGCGTATGATGGGAACCTCACAGGATTAAACGAAAGCATGTATGCATTGCTTCCGCCAACATATAATTTTACTGTGGGCATTACATCAGCAAATGCAACCCACAAAAGTGTGTCCGGAAATTACTCATTTAATTATACCGCAGATACAGGCACTCTTGAGTATGTTTTTTTAGATGTGGCATTTACAAGCGCACAGGATCCAAAAATATATGTCAATGGAACCCCTGTTTTAATCAAGTCGGGTGTTGTTTCAGGGACTACAGAAACAGTTGACATTACATCAAATACCGTCACAGGAAACAACACGGTTCAGTTCAA
>DAOVNB010000103.1 GCA_030630425.1 archaeon
AAGTGCAATAGTGTATGCTGTTTTTGGTTTTGTCAGAAAGAAAGACACAGATAAAGGTGGTTTTTTCCTTGATGAAAAAACATCGGGCATTGGTTCTGTTATAATAGGTCGTTTTGCAGCAATTGACCCGACCGTAACTGGCATGATACAAAATTATATGCCGTTATTTATCGGGCTTCTTGCTTTGTTTTTTTTAGTAATGCTTGGAAAGAAGCTGATGGGTGACAGCGAAACAGACAATTCAACATTAGCTGTTGTATTGCTCGCATTAATTGTTATTATCTCTGCAATCGGCATAGATACACTTGAAAGATACATTGGCTTTCAGGCAGAGAATGTCATGTGGGGTGTAGGTATTTTGGTTCTTGGCGCTTTGTTGTGGAAAGCTGCCGCAAATAAGACAACCGGATAAAATAATTTGGGTGATAAAAACAATAACGGAATTATTATTATCGTTAACTTTCATCCACGCACTTTCCCGTGCTAATACCTATCATAAGTCCTGAAAGCGTGCAGGACTCCTGAATATATGTTATATCTATTTTGCTCACCTTATCGGTTATACTGCTTGTTGGATACCAGGTGATTTTTGCGAAATTGATTGATGAAATGTCTTCATCAATCTCTACCTCATTCTTACAATCTCCTCCAGACAGATCCAATTCAAGGGTTCCGCAAGATATTTCTGAATTTGCAGCCCCCGCCCATGTTTCAAAACATGTTCTTGCAACAGCTTCAACTACGGCTTCTGCATTTCCTGTTGTTGTTGAACACTGATAATCGTCTCCATTAACAAAAGGATTAACACAGTTGTTATCCTTAAGAACCGTCTCTATTTTAGCCGCCAAAATATCATCTTTAATCTTACCCACATCTGAATCACTTATCTTTTCTTTGTCACCCCACTCAATTTTTTCTTCTTCTGAACATGTCAGATATCCTGCAACATTGCTCTTTACGGTATTTGTTGTGCTTTTGTCGTATGTAAAAGTGTAGTTCAACCCTGTTTTTAAGAAAAGTGTTTTTTCTGTTGTTATGTCATTGTTTACATATTTTACTTCGCAGCTAAAAGAAGTCATGTCGTTTTTCTCAACACACTGCGCTTTTTTATCCCATACTTCTTTTTTTATGTAATGAATGTCTGTATCGCCTAACTGTACAAGGTCGCATGAATCTGTAGGTTCAATCCCTTCCGGCAGTTGGACTGTTATATTGTTTATGTATGCGTCTCCATCGCGCTCGTTTATGGCGTTGAAATATATCTTGAATGGGTTTACCTCTCCAGCGGTTTTGGTTATGGGTATTGGCTGAGGATATTGGGTTCTTATTGTAAGCTTGAATGGTCCTGCGGATGATGTTGAAAGCTGGTCTTTGAACTGAAGCTTATTGTGTCTTAAAAGCTCGTCGTAATAATCGCGATTTATAAGCTCAAGATTTGTTGTTGCAATTGCATTATAGGAATATTCCACATACGCTGTTGTTGTGAATGTTCCGGCACAGTTTGGAGCGACAATATCGAAGCTCTCAAACCTCTGCTCCTGCGGATACACATCATCAACAGGCAGATACATCCAGGCGGTTTTATCATCATTGAGATTTGAATTAATTATATAGCTTCCGTGCTTAAGCGCCCTTGCATCCACCCTTGCGCCTACTTTTACTGTTGTGGCCTCATTTTTGCCTAAGTTCTTAAGCTCAAACATCATTGTATATTCGTCTTCAGGCATGACTGTTTGAGGCATTACCTTTACACTTGTGATTTCGAGTGCAAGGGCGTCGCCTTCCTGTTTTCCTTTTTTGGCATCTTTATTTGCCGCCCATTCTGTAGGGTCTGTAAGCATAAGCCATATATTGGCAATACCGTCGCTTATGGCTGAAAATGTGCCTTCGGTCTTTTCACCCATGCCGAACTGAGTGTTTACATTTTGTGCTGCGTTTCCAGCTATTGGAACCCACGCGTTTAAGATTGGGGCTAAAAGCATGAAAATTATCAAAACAATTATCAGGATTACAACCTGACCGTATTCTTCGTTTGCTGCTGCCCAAATCCAGGAGATGATGAGGATGACGAAAATTGTTATAAGAATTGATGTTGTTGCAGTCATTGTTCCGAAAAAACCAAAAAGAGTAAGCGCCATGAAAACGAGCATAGCAACTATGCTTAAAATGCTGTCTTTTGATGTTAAGTTATCGTGATTGTCATATATGAGCCCGACAAGTAAAATCAAAGATGCAACTAATAATGAATAGGCCCCCATGCCGAATATCCATAAAAGAATTGCTGCAATTATTGCAATTATTGTAGATTTTAACATAGACATCAACCTGTTTCTTTCCAATGGTCTTTCCATTCTTCGGATTTTATCGGTTTTTTCCAGTCACCTTCTGGTTCTCGTCTTGAAGCGCCTTCTTTAACTCTATTCCACCCGGATTTTCCTTTTTCTTTAATGGGTCCTAATTTTTCCCTGCCTTTGCCCCACAGTTTTCCTGCGCCAGAACCGATTTTTCCTGCTGAGCCCCTCATTGACGATATATCCCGCCCACCTTCGGGAAATAGTATGTGGACAATCTCGATAATGAATAAAATCACTAATAATGCTCCAAAAAATAATGTGGCATCAAACCCTATCTGCTCTAAAAATGTTCTTCCAATAAACCAAATTATCCCAAGACCGACTAACTGGAATAAAAGCATGCCCCCATTTTTTTTAAATCTTTGACCAACGGTTGTTGTTCGACCTTCATCTTCTGTGGGTTGTTTAAAATAGCCTGCATGCGCTTGAGCTTCAACTATTCTTTCCTTCGAAACCTCACCGTCAGATTCTTCCATAAGCTCTTCATTGTGTTCCTGAATCGCTTTTTCGAAATCTTCCTGTGTGCGCTGAGTAGCTTCGTCTTTGCCATTTTTTTTATGTGTCCATGTAGATTTTTTCTTAACCAATCCACCGGCATGCGCTTGCGCTTCTGCTGCTCTTTCATTATCCGATTGTTCACTTTCATTGTCTTCATAATAATTTGAATTAAACCGACTTACTGCGGGGTCTGATAAATTATTTTTGGGAATTACTGCGTCAGATACATTCCGTTTCATCTTCTCAAACTGCTTGTTATTAAACTTACGCAAATCATCACTTGCTTTCTTGCGGCGCGATAAAACATCATCTCTATTCTTTTGAGCGGCGCTAGGGTACATTCCACTTATTTGTTTACCCTCACAATCGTAAAACCACTTAGCATTACAATTATTGCAAACATATTGACTAATGGCTCGTTTTTTGTTAATTCCAGAAAAGGTTAATAATTGCTTACAGATTTTGCAACGAGGACTTACTGGCTGTCGTACATATTGTTCTCCAAAACGATTGCGCGTAGGTTTTGCGTTTATGGTGTTAGCAACGGGTTCAGGGTTTTGATTTGGTGTTGAAATCTCGTCCTTCTCGTAATCTGCAACCGGCTCATCAATGTAATCCTGATGGAATGGACACCACCAATGTCTATCGTCGCTTCCTTTATACTCTTTTTTGGCTTCAAAAATAAGTTGACATTTACTACAATACACACCCTTGACTTTCGGATCTAAAAACCCCATATACATAACCACAACATTATAATCAAATACAAATATTTAGAACATACCAGTTAATAATGTTTTTTGTTTGTGTGCTTGGGTTTTGGCTTGTGAAAACGAAAAACTACTTCTTTCGCGCGTCAACAATCTCGACTGTGGCGTCGCCAAGCTTGTATGTGCCCCATGTTGAGAAAGAAAGTGTGTTTTTGCCTTCGTGTATGTCATCTAAAACAAACGGTAATGATATTGTTTCGTTAGCACCAACGGAATCTACGTGATATATTTTATCGTTTAAATTCATGGTAAGACCTGTATC
>DAOVNB010000014.1 GCA_030630425.1 archaeon
GTTCTTCCTGAAGAACCGACAAAACCCATTGTAGATGAAGCAATAACCGTTCTAAACACCCGGCTATCTGCATTCGGCCTACAGGAAACAAAACTAAGGCCAATAAATATTGAAGGTGATTGGTATATAGAAATTGAGCTTGCAGGCTCAACAGAAGAAGAATTGACCGGCCTTCTTGAAAAGCAAGGAAAATTCGAGGCATACATACCAAGAACAACCGAACTTGATGACACCATAGGAGAGCTTGTAATTGACGGCAAAACACACTTAATAGAATTCATCGATGAAAGCACCGTAAAAATAGACAACTCTATTTTCTCGCTAAATGAAATTGTGGTGATTGAAGACATAAATTTCACAGTCTCAAACATCACAGAAGATGAAATAACACTTTCAGGGCTTATATATCAGGGAAAGGATATGCTCCAGGTATTCAAAGATGCACAGCATTCAAGTGTACAGCGGGTTGGTGCAGAAAACTATCGATTCCAGTTTGAGGTCCTTACAACAACAGAGTCTGCAGGGCGATTTGCAAAAATTACAAAAGATGCCGGAATAATAAGTGAAAGTATTAGTAGTGCTTATCTTGATGCAGAAATTGAACTATATCTTGATGACACCATGACAGACAGCCTAAAAATATCATCGGGCCTTAGGGGCCAACCGCTCACAACACCACAAATAAGCGGCGGCGGAAACACTCAAAAAGATGCAGTAGACCAGATGAAAACACTTCAGTCTATTCTTGAGTCAGGAGCGCTTCCGTCAAAAATAACCGTTGTCCAGGTAAATGATATCTCTCCGACACTTGGAAAAGAATTCATGAATGCGGCATTCTTTGCTATTTTCCTTGCGATTGTCGCAGTAGCTTTTGTAGTCTTTGCAAGATACAAGGACCCAAAACTTGTTGCACCGATGATTGCAACCTCAACAGGCGAAATACTTATTATTTTGGGTTTTGCAGCTCTTGTAAAATGGACAATAGACCTTCCGTCAATTGCGGGTATTGTGGCAGCTATCGGTTCCGGAATAGACCACCAGATTGTAATTGCTGATGAATCCGGAAGAAAAAAAGAAGAATTAAGCCTTGCAAAAAAACTTTCCCGTGCATTTTTTATAATAATGGCTTCCGCAGCTACAACAATTGCCGCAATGATTCCTTTATTATCTGTCGGTGCAGGCGGTGTCAAAGGTTTCGCATTTACAACAATCATTGGTGTTCTTGCAGGCGTTCTAATCACGCGGCCGGCATTCGCAAAGGTTATTGAATATTTACGAAAGTGATTTATCCACATTCACACAAATATAAACCACAAAAACCGTAAAGTATACTATGATAGCCAAAGGCATAAAAGACATTCTTGAAGAAGAGACAAAATCAGAAAAACTGATTGAAGAAAAAACACACACAACCGAGAAATTAGTAGCGCAAAAGAAAAAAGCAATTGATGATGAATTAAAGAAAGAAAAAATTATTGAAAAAAACAAGAAAGAAACCAATATGCTGGATAAAAAAACAGAAAAAAAGATAGCTTCTGCTGCTCACTTGTTTGTGAAGAATTTTAAGTTCGAGTAATCCTGTTGTGATCGTTATGTTCAGGCCAAAAACCATGTGCTCTGTGAAAATTGCAGGCCTTCTGAAAGACAAAGAAAAAATAATGCATCTCTTACAAAAGGAAGGCAAAGTACAGCCAAAAGAAATCAGTATAAAAATATCTGAAAAAGAAAATATTGAAAAAATAAATTCTAAGCTTCTTTTGTCAGTTACAAATAACTTGAAGAAAATAGATGCAATAACATCCGCCATTAAACCGCAAGGGCTCTTTGAAAAATACCTGCAGGCACCTAAAAAAGAAAATTTTTTAGGCCTTGATGACAGCTCATTTGATTTATGGGCCCAGATTCAAATAGATAAGTTACTGAAAAAAACCAACAGCGAAAAACAGGAAATAGAACATCTTAAAAAAAGAATAAAAAACACAAAAAAAAAGCTTGCAATCCTGAATCTTTTAAAAAGTCAGGACATCCCCCTATGGGATTTAAGCAAGCAAAAGCGTTTCTTAATAGGTACTGCAAAAACAGAAAACACCAATCTTCATTATTTAAGCTCACTAGGTTATGTTTGTAAAATAAGGGAACCAAAAAAAATAAAAACAACAAGCACGCATGTTTTTTTCATAATAAAAAAAGAGCATCACCAAAACGCATTAACGCGTTTAAGTGAAATTGACCTTTTCTCAGAAGCAGCATTCAACACAAAACCAAAACAGGCAATAGCACTTTTAAGCCGCAAGCTAAAAGAAAACATAAAGGCCTTGGAACAACGGAAAAACGCGCTGAAATCACTTGAGAAAGAAAGGGGGTTTCTTCTTGCAGTTGAAGAAAAATACAAAAACATAAAAGAGCGGCTTTCGTCAGAATCGCATATGCTTAAAACTCATGATGTATTTTTTCTTGAATTCTGGATTGCAAAAGACGACATTCAAAAAATAGAAGCAATAAAAAATCTTTGTGTGCTGAAAAAAACCATTGCGAAAGACGCACCCACAAAACTTGAAAACCCTCCAATTGTACGCCCTTTCGAATCATTAACGCGCATGTTTGCGCTTCCAAAATACACAGAATTTGACCCAACGCCGATTATTGCAATAACATTCCCCATATTTTTCGGCATAATGCTTACGGATATTGCATACGGCTTTCTTCTTTTTGCGATTTTCACATCAATCTGGATAAAAACACACAACAATTCACTGAAGGATTTTGCAGAAATTATGGTGTTAAGTGCAATTTCAACAATATTTTTCGGTTTTGTTTTCGGAAGCTTTTTCGGTGATTTCATAACTTTAGGCTCTCTTATGAACACATACACACAACCAATAAAAATAATGGCGTTCTCTCTTTTAATCGGATTTTTCCATATAAATTTGGGGCTGTTTTTGAAACTAAAAGAAAAAAGAGATATTGCAGACACCGCAGCACTTATAGGTATTGAATTAGGTGTGTTTGGTTTTATGATGGCTTATCTTAATGTGTTTTCAGGTGTTTTGGTTTATGCATCATTCATTATATTCACATCATCCGTCCTTTTTAAATTAAGAAAAGGTTACATCGGCTTTATGGAGATGACTTCCTTTTTTAGCTCATGGGTTTCTTATGTGCGCCTAATGGCTCTGGCTGTTGCAACCGGATGGCTTGCGTTTGCAGTAAATTTAGGCGCGTCTTTTGTTTCTGCAGGCACAGGAATTTTTGCTGTTTTTGTATTTTTAGTAGGGCATGCATTCTCTTTTATGCTTAATTTCTTCAGCGCATTTGTCCATGCTTTGCGGCTGCATTATATTGAATTTTTCTCCCAGTTCTACGAAGGCGGTGGATACGAGTTCGAACCGCTGAAAGAAGAAAAGAAGTTCCACATCTAAAACACAAAAAACTATAATAGGCACCTCCGCCTAAATATACAACAGTTATTCATAAGTATATTTAACAGGGTGATGTAATGGCAATTGATGTTGGTTTAGGGCTTTTGGCAGTTGGTGCAGGCCTTGCTGTAGGATTGGCGGCACTTGGTTCTGGCACGGGCCAGGGAAGAGCGGCAGCGGCAGCTGTGGGGGCCACAGCAGAGGATCCTAAAATGTTTGGAAAAGGGCTTGTTCTTGCAGGCCTTGTAGAGACGCAGGCATTATATGGCCTTGTTGTAGCGCTTATATTGATATCGCTTGGTTTTGGAATGATTGTGCTTTAAGGATGTGAAAGCACGCATGAAATTACAGGACCTGATTTCAGAAATAAGGAATGACTCAAAAAACGAGCTTGCAAAACTGGAGTATGGCCGTGAAAAAGAAATAGAAGACTTGCTGCAATTTGCGCGTTTGGAAAAGATGCACTTAAAAGAAAAAACAGACGAAGAAATTGAAAAAAAATCAAATGATATTGAAAAAGAAATCATGGGAACAGCAGAGCTCATATGCCGAAAAAACACATTAAAAGAGAAAAAAAGAATAACCAATAAAGCTATGAGTGAAGGCATAAAACTGCTTTTAAAAGATAAAAAATACAATACGTTTCTTAAAAAAGAGATAAAAAACGCAAAAAAAGGCGCTATTTTTGAAGGAAATAAAACAGACAAAGTTCTTTTATCCCTCCTAAAAAAGCCGCCAAAACACAAAAATATTGCAGGCGGGATTATAATTCATGAAGGCACTATGACAAAAGACAGAAGCATTGAATCGCTTCTTGAAAAAAACAAAAGCCTTGAAGGGGTTCTCCAAAACTTCATTTTTAAAGAGGTTAAAGAATGATATTTGAAAAAGAATATGCAATAACGCGCGTGCGCGCGATGAAAGGGAAACTTCTTAAAAAAGAAACAATTACGGCCATAAAATCCGCAAAAACAAAAGAGTCTCTCGTAAATTCACTTCACAAGACCATCTATGGAAAAGAGTTTGCAGATGCAAAAGACATATCAAAAGAACAGCTAGCACTTGAAACAGACCTTAACAACGCCATATTAAAGATACATAAATTTATGCCTGGTGTTTTTGAAAACGAGATGAATTGTATTCTTAAGAAAAAAGATATGCAAAACATAAAAATTATTTTAAGAAACCTTTATGCTGAAAAAAACACAAACAAAGAGTCTCTTTTTAAAAAAGGCAAAATATATTCCTGTTTTTGTGCCGGCGGGATAACGGGTCTTGAGAGTCTTGGAAACGAGCTAAAGCACACACAGTATTATGCCCCCTACATGGCCGGATGGCTCAGATATAAAGAAACAGGAAATCTTCAGGATATTGAAAAAGAACTTGAAAAACAAAACACAAAAATAAGCCACGCCTCTGAAGAGCTCAGAAAATTTCTGCAAATGACCCTTGAGCTTGATGATTTTTGTGTACTTGTGCGGCTTGAAAAAAAAGGGCTTAATAAGGAAAGCGCAAATCTGCATTTCAAGAACCGGTCTTCTGAAATAATGAAAAAATACAGCATTCTTCTAAACGGTGATGCGCCTTTAGAGCAAAAAAAAGAAGAATATTTCAAAACAAAACTCAAAGAAGCAACAACAAACGACCCATTCAGCTTCCTTGTGGTCATTGATTACCTAACCAAAAAAGAAAGAGAAATAAGAACTCTTCAGGCATGCCTAAAAGAGGTTGTCGCATGATATGCATTGTATCAGATAAATACGAAACAGGCTTTATGCTTGCAGGAATCAAAAAAACATACAAGTCACTTGAAGACATAAAGGATGAAAAAATCATAATAACTGAAAACAAATTTTTAGAATCAAAAACAGCAGCTGATTTAAGAAAAAAAGGCAAAATACTTATCCCCGTCTCAATTGAAAACAAAACCGCAATAAATCAAAAGTTCATAAACAAAGTCATTGGATGCAATATCGCTCTGGAGGACATAAAATGAAAGAAGTAGGAAAACTTGTTTTTGCTTCCGGCGCAATTGTAAAGGCAAGCGGACTTAAAAATGCGAAAATAAATTCGGTCTGTTTTATTGGTCCAAAAAAACTTCTTGGAGAAATCATAAAACTGGAAAACAAAACCGCAATAATACAGGTGTACGAATCAACAAAAATGCTTAAAGTGGGCGACAGTGTATTGCTTGAAGACACAACATTGACAGCAGAATTGGGCCCAGGCCTTCTTGGAAGCATATGTGACGGGCTTCAAAGACCGCTAAAGGATGCAGGCATGTTTCTTGAAAAAATCACAAACGCTAATAAATTAGACAGAAAAAAGCTGTGGCTCGTCATACCTAAAAAAACAGGTGCTGTAAATAAAGGAGATGTAATTGCAGAGACAAAAGAGACAAAAACAATCACTCATAAAATTTTTGCGCCTATAAGCGGCGTCGTTTCAATAAAAAAAGGAAACTACAAAATAGAAGACATAATCGGCACAATAAAAAACAAACAGGAAAAGAAAAAAATAACTCTTTTAACCAAATGGCCCATACACAAGCAATTCTCTAAAGGAAAATACATAACACCTAAAACGCTTTTAGTCACAGGCCAGCGCGTGCTCGACACAATGTTCCCGCTAGTACTTGGAGGCTCGGCCGCAATGCCCGGTGGTTTTGGTTCCGGGAAAACAATTCTTGGCCACCAGCTTGCAAAATGGGCCGCCGCAGATATTATAATTTTTGTAGGTGTTGGTGAACGGGGTAATGAGATGGCGGATGTCCTGACAGAATTTCCGGAAATAGAAGACGAAAAAACAAAGGAAAAGCTTATGGCTCGTTCGGTTCTTATTGCAAACACATCAAACATGCCTGTGGCCGCAAGAATAACATCCATTCATCTTGGAGGACTTATTGGTGAATACTACCGCAATATGGGGTATAATGTTCTTTTGATTGCAGACTCAACTTCCAGATGGTCTGAAGCATTGCGGGAACTTTCAGGAATGCAGGAAGAAATGCCCGGAGAAGAAGGATATCCAGTATATCTTGCATCAGAGATAAGCAAATTCTATGAACGGGCAGGGGTTATAGAAACTGACGCAGGCATTGTAGGCTCATTAAGTATTGTCGGTGCTGTAAGCCCTCCGGGTGGTGATTTTGCAGAACCGGTCACAGATGCCACAAAACGGGTTGTTGAATGTTTCTGGTCACTTAATGCGGACCTTGCGTATCACAGGCACTATCCTGCTGTTGATTGGAACAACTCCTATTCTAATTATGATATTGAAAATTACGAAAAATTAGGCGCAATCAGAAAAAGCATGACCGAACTCTTGCAGAAAGAAAAAGATTTAGAAAGAATTGTGCGTCTCGTCGGTTATGAGTCACTCCCAAAAAAAGACCGCTTCGCGCTTCTTGTTGCGCGGCTTTTTAGGGAAAATTTTCTACAGCAGTCCGCGTTTCATGAAGAGGACAAATACTGCACAAAAGAAAAACAGCATGAAATGATTATGTCCTTTGCAGCACTTTTGGATGTCGGGCTTAAAAAAATAAAACAAGACAAAGATTTTGAATATCCTAAAGAAATAATTGACTCAATTGCCCGCATGAAATTTGAAAAAAAGGATTCATTTAAGGATTTACGTGAAAAAATAGAGGCGTGTGATGTATAATGAAATGTATTGTTACGGGTGGTTGTGGTTTTATTGGAAGCCATCTTGTTGACGCCCTTGTTTCACGCGGAGATGAAGTTATTGTTATAGACAATCTTATTTCCGGAAATACAAAGACCATCGAAAAACATATCAAAAAAAAGAACTTTTCTTTTGTAAAAGAAGACATCCTCAACAAAAACAAAATGATGAATATCACAAAGAATGCTGATTTTATATGGCACCTCGCAGCAAACCCTGATGTCAAGGGAAGCGCCAATGACCCGGACACACATATGAAACAAACCATTGAAGCAACAAAAATAGTGCTGGATTGTATTGTCAAAAACAAAATAAAAGGAATGGCATTCACATCCACATCAACGGTATATGGCGAAGCAAAGGAAATTCCTACAAGAGAATCATACGGCCCATGCATCCCAATATCCATATATGGTGCGGCAAAACTTGCAGCAGAGGCGCTTATCTGCGCGTACGCCAGAACATATGGTTTTAATGCAGCAATATTTAGATTCGCAAATGTTGTCGGAAGCAGAAGCAATCACGGTGTTATTTTCGATTTCGCTAAAAAGCTTAAGAAAAACAAAAAAAAGCTTGAGATTCTGGGTGATGGGACCCAGACAAAATCATATTTTTATGTTTCAGACTGCATAAGCGGCATGCTTTTCGGTGTTGAAAAAAAGAAAAATCCTGTTGAAATATACAATATTGGCTCCTCTGACGCAATCACCGTCACAGAACTTGCAGAAACAGTTACTTCAACTCTTGAGCTTAATGGTGTTACGTTCAAATACACCGGCGGTATCTCTGGTGGTGCCGGTTGGGTCGGGGATGTAAAAAATATGGAGCTATCAGCAGATAAGCTAAAAAAAACAGGCTGGAAACCGAAATACACATCAAAAGAGTCGGTTGTAAAAACAGTTCAATCAATAATTTGAAAAAATAAGTGAATATCATGCAGGAATACAAGACCTTATCTAAAATAAAAAATCCTCTTGTTTTTGTGAAAAACACAAAAAATGTGGGTTTAGGGGAACAGGTAAAAGTAAAAACCCCTGACGGCACAACAAGGCTTGGTGAAGTGCTTTCAATACAAGATGATTTATGTGTTGTTGAAGTGTTTGAAGGTGTTGACGGTCTTGATCTTGAAAAAACAAGTGTTGTTTTTCTTGGGGAGACTTACAAAATCGGGCTTTCAAAAGACATGCTTGGTGGTGTTTTTGACGGCCTTGGCAGACCAAAAGACATAGAATTTGCTGTTGATGTTGAAAAAGACATTGCAGGCGAAGTAATTAATCCTTATTTTCGCGCAGTTCCAAATGAATTTGTGGAAACCGGGGTCTCTGCAATAGATGGTCTCACTACACTTATTCGCGGCCAGAAACTTCCTATTTTTTCACACGCGGGCATGAACCATAACCTGCTTTTGGCAGAAATTGCAAGAAACATAACAGATTCAAATAAAAAAGAGCAGATCGTAATCTTTGCTGCTATGGGTGCTACAAACAGGGAAGCTGATTTTTTTGAGAACTTTTTTGAAAAAACAGGGGCCCTAAACAACCTTATTGTGTTTTTGAATCATGCCCACGACCCGGCAATTGAGAGAATAGTAACCCCCAGAGTTGCACTCACAACAGCAGAATATTTTGCATGGGAATTAAAAAAAGATGTTCTTGTTATTTTAGGAGATATGACCAACTATGCAAACGCGCTTCGCGAGCTTTCATCATCAAAAGAAGAAGTTCCGGGAAGGTTCGGATACCCCACATATCTTTACAGTGATCTTGCATCCATTTACGAGCGAACCGGCAGAATAAAAGAAAATAAAGGTTCAATAACGCAGCTAATATATCTTACAATGCCTGATGGGGATATAACTCATCCGGTTCCTGACCTTTCAGGATATATAACTGAAGGACAAATCATACTTTCACCGACACTTAAGAAAAAAGGTATATTCCCGCCAATAAATATAATCCCTTCCCTTTCACGGATGATGCACAAAGGCATTGGTGAAAAATACACACAAGATGCACATATGCAGCTTTCAAACCAAATATACAGCGCATACTCTGAAGGCCTGCGCCTTGAAAGCCTAATGAGTGTTGTCGGTGAAGATGCCCTTACAGAAAGAGATAAAAAATACATTGAATTCAAAAAAAACTTTGAATCCCGATTCATAAGCCAAAAAGAAAAAAGAACAATAAAACAGACGCTCTTTTTGGGCTGGCGGCTTTTATCCATTATACCTAAAGAAGAACTTACAAAAATAGAGAAAAAATACATTGAAAAATATATGGAGTGATTTTTATTAGCTTCAATGAAAACACACCCAAAACAAGAACAGCACTTCTCGAATTAAGGAATAAAAGAAAAATCGCTTCGTTTGGTCTTGAAATATTAAAAGACAAAGAAGATGCATTA
>DAOVNB010000153.1 GCA_030630425.1 archaeon
ACCTCTAAAGCCACATTAAGATGTCCTTTCCCACCGTCAACAAGAATTAAATCCGGCAATTGAAGCCCTTCTTTTAAGACGCGGATATACCTTCTTTTAATAACTTCTCTCATCATTGAAAAATCATCAGAACCTTCAACAGTTTGTATTTTAAATTTCCGGTAATCGCTTTTTTTTGGCGTTCCGGTAACAAATGTTACCATTGAGCCGACAGCGTTTTTGCCCTGTATGTTTGATATGTCAAACGCCTCTATCCGTTCAGGTAATTTTAAAAGATTGAGCTCTTTTTTAAGCTGTAATAATGCTTCGCTTATTTTTACACACCTGATTTTATGCTGTTCCAAAGAAATTTGCGCATTTTTTGACACAAGCTCAACAAGTTTTTTCAGTTCTCCTTTTTTTGGAATCTTAATTTCTATTTTTCGTCCATACAGTTTTTTAAGCCATTCTTCTATTGCATGTTTGTCATCTATATTTTCATTAATTATAATCTCTTTTGGTGATGATTTTTGGTTCGCATAGAACTGCTTTACAAAAGAGGTAAGGATATCTTTTTTTGTTTCAGTCATAGAAAATACAAAATTCCTGCTTCCGGTAACAGCTCCTGTGCGGACAAAGAAAATTGTGACAATCATGTCTTTGCCGTCATCTGCATAGCCAATTACATCCCGGTTTTTATTCGGAGTGGAAACTATTTTTTGCCTTGTGCGAAATTCTTCAATCTTTTTTATCTGGTCTCTTAATGCCGCCGCCCTTTCAAATGCATGGGTCTCTGATGCCTTTTTCATTCTTTTTTCAAGAGCTTTAATTAAATAATCGCTTCTGCCGTAAAGAAAATCAACAGCATCCCTTACAAGTGCATGGTATTCTTCTTTTGTTATGTTTTTATTGCATGGGGCGAAACAATGCCCTATTTCATGCAATAGGCAGGGTTTTCTTTCAGGCAGTTTTTTCGAGTTTCCTCCGGGGCAGTCCCTTAATTTGAATGTCGCATTTATTGTCCTTATAAGCGATATGACCGATGTTGTGTATGGCCCGAAATATTGCGATTTGCTGTTTTTTTGTATCCGCCTTGAAAGAAGGACTCTCGGGTATTCGTCTTCTGTTGTAATTCGAATGTATGGGTATGCCTTGTCGTCTTTTAAGTCTATGTTGTATTTGGGCTTTGTTTTTTTGATGAGTGAATCTTCAAGAACCAACGCCTCTATTTCAGAATCTGTAACAATGAATTCAATGTTTTTGACATGCTTTGCCATTGTTGCGGTTTTTATGTCTTTTGAGGTGTTGTCGAAATACGATTTCACCCGTTTTTTCAGGTTCTTGGCCTTGCCTATATATATTGCGCGCCCCGCGGCATTTTTCATAATATATACGCCGGGATTTTGGGGGATGTTTTTGAGGATATCCTGAATCATACACCAAAATATGAAAAAAGGATATTAAATGTTTGGGCTTTGTCGATGTCAACTAATAAAAAGATATAAGCGGTATTTTAATCATGAAATTGTATTTAGTTCTGTCCATATTTCTTTTTTTAATGCCTTTAGGGTATTCTTTTGAACAAATAGCATATGATGAAGGGATTTGTTCTTACTCGTTTGAAAAACCAAATACGACAACAAACATTTATGGAGATAAATTATACGGGTATAATTTAATTGAAGGCACAAAAGGAATATATTCTTATGAAGTTTCAGTATTAGGTCATAAATTACAATATAATACTAGTATTCAAACACACTCAGAAATAATCTGTGGGGACACAACAATCCAAATAAATGGTTTTTTCAAATCCTATTTGGATTTATCACACAAACAAAATAGAACGAAATTTATATTAAATGGTACATTTTTAGTTCCTAAAGATGCAACATCTTGTATTGCAAGGGCACAAATATATGGTTTTAAAGATAATCGCAATACTAAATGTTCTGGAAATTGTGCTTGTAAGATATCTGGATTAAGTGCCGAATGGGTAAGTGAAGAAAAAGAAATCTGGACGCGTGACGAATATTTTATGAGTAAATGGGCGGATGAACTTAAAACGAGTAATGAAGATCAAAGGACGCAAAATAGAGATTCTATTATTTTAACTATTATCGCAGTAATTATTGGTGGTATTGTAACTGCTATTGCAACATATTATGCCCAAAATAAAATACACGAAAAAAAGTTACGCCGAGAAGATAGAGAAAAATTATACATACCATTTCAAAAAATCATATTGTTTTCAATAACTAAAATACATAATTTTCTAAGCATAAAAAATAAAGACGACGCAGAATTTAATCAATGGATAAATATCCGCGATTCTTCACATTCTGTAACGGCTACTACGGAGTGTGCGGAAGTATATCAAAAAATATATGATTTTTTCGAAAAATCAATTTTTGAATACGAACAAACAATTAAAACTGCTATTAAGGACGCAGAACCAATTTTAATAAAACAGATTAAAAAAATTAAAAAAATCGATGTGCAATTTTCTAATATTGAATTAGAAAAGGAAAAACTATTAGGCTCATTATTATTAAAAAAGATACCACATAAAATCAACATTCGGTTGCTTATTGACGATGGTAATTCTCATATGTTTAAACAACTGGTGTTTGAAAAAAAGGAGTTAAAAAAAACAAAACCAGAAATAGAAAAGCTTGAATCCGTTAAAAAATTAAAACAAGAACAAAAGAAAATTTTAAAAGAAGCAAACGAAATAAAGGCAGAACTTGAAAAGAAATTAGGAATCAAAAAAACTTCTCGTTTTCAAACTCTGAAACAAAATATTACTCTAAAAATGCATAACTTTCTAAATTTTACTAACCAATAAACAGTATGGTTTTGTTGGATACGCAAAAACATATTGAAACAATCATCTCGCGCCTCAAAAAACAATACCCTGGTGCAAAAACAGAGCTTTTGCACAAAAACCCGCTTGAGCTTTTGATTGCAACCGTATTGTCCGCGCAGGCAACAGA
>DAOVNB010000009.1 GCA_030630425.1 archaeon
ACTTTTATGATATTGGGTATTATCCACCTACCGGAGTAATTGAAATCGAGGTCATAGGCGGCAATGATGCGGCAACAGGAAACAACAGGACAATAACATTCAACAGCACAGACGGTTTGGGTTTCGCAAAAATAACAACTCTTGCAGGTGCAAACGCATCTTTGTGGCATAACAGCACAACCATTATTGACACCAAAATTGTCGGCTCTTCAGGTTATGTCTTCCTTGAAGCCAATATTAGCCAATATAATGACACCCTGACTGTAACTGTTTCAAAAAGCGGGTACTACACAAAAACAATATCCTCATTTAATCTCACAAACAAGGAAGTTAAGAAATACACAGTATCGCTTACTGTAATAACCACCGACGGTGGCGGAGATGACGGCTCCGGCGGAAGCTCAACAGGAAGCTTTATTCCGGTAAGCATAGCACCATTTCAACCAATACCCGTAATATCTCCGGATCTTATTGCAGCGGACAGCACTGTTGATTTAGATGCCGGAATGTGCCGCCAAGCATATATTGAAATTACAAATACTGGAAATACGATTTTGAACAACATATCCTCTGAAACGACATCAATTTCTGAAGATATTGAAAGCAAGCCATTTCAGGGAATACCTACCCTCGACATCGGCAAAAAAGCATACATCTCTTTAGAAGTATGCGCGGGAAAATATGCTTTTTCAGGCACATATACAAAGAATATAGTGATTGAAAGCGACAAGGCAGAAACAATCACGCTGCTTACAGTTGTCGTTCAGAAAGAGTACTCGGAAATACTTGAAGAACAGCTTTCAGCCCTTCTTGAAACAATATACTCAATAAATGCAGAAACTCTTGATTCAATACAAAAAGAGTATTATGAAGATGCAAAAAAAGGCGCTCTTGAGGCAAAAGATGCAATATCGAAAAGAGAATTTGAGCGTGCGGAAACAGCAATTTCCAATATCCGTCTTGCACTCTCAAAAATAAGCCAAGAGCCAATAGGTAAAAAAGCAACAATTACTGATTATTTGTTTTCATATGGTTTGTGGCTTTTGGTTCCGGCATTGTTTGTTGTTTTGGCAGCAATATTCTTTGCAAGAGGAAGCAAAAAAGAAAAACCAGAGACCTGCATTTTCGAGCTTCCTGAACTGCCGCCGGAAACAGCAGCAAAAAAGCCAATATTGCCCGAGCATGTAAAAAAAGGAATTGCGGGAAAAAACCCAAAAACAACAGAATTCAATGTATTCCACGCAGTGCCTGTTGAAAGCGCAGAGAAGTTCCTGACAGATACAATAGAGCACGTTGTTGAAGAAAAATGCAGCAAATGCGGCGGAAAAATATTTAAAGGGACATGCATTTGGTGCGGAAATACATCGGTTTAGCGTATTGTTTTTTTCTTAGGGCTTTAAGGGATATTGATATCGTATGTTTTTTCTATTTCTATATTCCCTCTGTTTAGTGTGATGTATGTCTTGTTTTCGGTCTCATTATATATGTAGGAAAAAGCATAACCTGCTTTTTTGAAATTGTCTTTTTTTATGGTGAAATACGCATTCAGGTTTTCTTCTAAATTGTCTGCAGTCGAGTAAGACATAACTTCATTTATTTCAACCATAATGCTATCTAAAGTCCACAAAATTTCGTCAATCTCTTTTTGCTGTACTGCAGGGTCATAAGAGGCATCATCTAAAAATATGCTTGAAATAGTCATAAGTAAAATAACGATTATAACTGCGCTTATTACAAAAAATTGTCCTTTTCTTTGTTTCATTTACTGTGCCACCAAAAATTCAATTTCTCCAAATTCTAAAAAATCCTCATTTATCATAAGTGTCTTTTTTATGGAAACAACATCACTCCAACCGGCATATGATGATATAACTGTGTCTTCTTTGTTTGATGCCCACAATAGGGTTCCCTGTAAAAGGATCCAGTGATCTACACCATCAAGACCTGCCTGCATCCACGCGGTTTTTGCTTTTGTACCTTCTTTAGTTACAATTATGTATGGTACTTGTAGTCTCTCTTTAAGTTTTGCAGTGATTTTTGTCCCATCACCAGAAACAAAAATCTGGTATGTTTCAGGACCTATAAGTATGCTTTCCGTTGTATAGAGCGGTCCTTCATTATCATCATTGTAATTGCCGTCATGGTTCAAGTCTATATTGAATCTTGTATAATTTCCTGTTTTGTTTGTTGCAACAATAGAGTATACATATCCTGTACCGAAATTAAGTGTGCCGTTTCTGTGCGTTCCTGAAGGAAGTGTGGGATTTGTGAATCCGGCATCTGTTGTCGTTTCTATTGAATCACCTATATTGTTGGCAATATTAATATAATATGTCTTGTTGTTGTATTGGGCTGCAACATTTTTAGATGAGTTGCTTTTAGCATATATTTTTGTAGGATTTGATTTTCCTTCAAATATATGATTTTCATTTAGCAGCATATTCATACTTACGCCGGCAGGGTCAATAGTTTTAATAGTGTAATTGTTTCCGTCAAGCATGATACTTTCACTAGTAGCATATGATGTATTGTCCGGAAATGCAAAACTTGAATCCTTGTTGCTGTCGAAATAACTTTCATTATACCCGGTTCCTGTATCTGTTAGTATCGTGGCAATATTGCCTCCTTTAAACGAGCTATTTGAGATTTTTAAGCTCCCTGAAGGAAGGTTAGTGTATCCATTTGTGTCTGCTGTAAAATTATCGAGCATAATACCCGAAAAAAGAGTGTATTTGTTAAGGGGATAAAGCATGTCGTAAGCTTTTATTTCGCTGTTGATGCTGACATTATCAGAGGAATCGGCAAGATTATAAGTTACTGTTTCAATGCCGAAAATATTTTTCTGCACTATATCGGAAACTGCAGGGATATCAGCAATTTCTATAATGGGAATACCCAAAGACTGGATATTGGATAGTTTGCTTTCATAAAATGAAAGGTCCCGGTAATACGGTATGAACAGGGCATCATATTTCGTATAGTATTCTGTTGTTTCTTCAAGGTCTGTTACACTGAAAATAATTCTTGTTTTTCTTGAATTTATTTCGTAGTCTCTTAGCTTGTAAAAATAATCAACGACTTTGCTTGCGTTCCAGAAAACAGCATCTACTGTAGCGCCATTATAGCTTAAAGAACGCACAATGTATGGCTGGCCTGAAAGGAAAAACAAGTTGCTTGAGCCAAGAGGGCCTTCGTGCGAATCATATGTGCCGTTGTTGTTGAAGTCAACATACATCCTGTCAAATACACCATCTGCCGAAATCTTTAAGGCTATGAAGTTTGTAACACCATCCACACTTCCTTCAGCGCAAAGAACCGCATCAATCTCTGCAGGGCATGCTCCGGGAACGCCCGCGTTTCTTTCAATCCTTTCAGAAGAATTCATCAACATTCCGACAAGAATGTCTTTTTTTGGAAAATTGTATGTTTTTATTATGATTCTTGATGAAGGCGATATAAATGATTTAATTATTTTTTTTAAATCTTCTCCGCGGTTTTCAATTACGAGATTTTTAAGTTCTGTTCCTGTAATCATATCGGAAAGATCCCTTGCTGAGGCTATGGTTTTTGCATCGCTCCAATCTGTATGCTGCACAGAAAAATCAATAGTTGTAAAAACGGATAATATCAAAAGCGCGGCTATGACACCTTCAATACTATGCATCATTGCTTTTTTACATACCATGAATTCACCAATATGTCAGCGTAATTTTTATTATTTGGTCTCCTTTTTTTGCAAAACGGATGTGGTTTGTCATTAGGTTGTTTGATGGCGGTTGTTTTCCGCAGTCGGCTAGGTTTGCATACATTATTACGAACTGGCCGTCAGCATCTATTTCCTGGACTTCATACTCGTCGTCTCCAAGAATATACCCGCCCGAACCTTCCGTCGCAGTCATTGTTGTGCCGTTGTCGATTACAACTGCGTTATATTCCGTGCTCGCATTATATGTTTCAAAAAGAATGGTTGAGCCGTCAACAACACTGCTTCCGGTAAAATTCTCAAGGTTTTTGTCGTTTGTAAGGGCTATTAAATAAGAATCTGCCTGTATGTGAAAATTGCTGCTGTTTGATGCCTTTAGGATGTGGTCATGAAAATAGGTGTAGTTATTTCTGGAATCTGTTTGGCTTGGATGCCAGCCGAATATATTGCATTCTTTTAATGTCTCAAGAGCAGTCTTATTTATTTCTGTTTTATTGTTGTTCAAAACAACAAAATCCATCAGGTTTTGCATGCCTCTCCATGCACTTGCCTCAATTATGTTTTCTTCTGTTGCCGTTGTGTGCTGCGGAACAAAGCTTAGTGTCATAAAAAAGACATACATAAGAATAAAAATGAATATGGTGAAGCCGCCCAAATACTCTATACTCATCTGGGCCTTTCTTGAATTTTCTTTTTCCAAAAAAACACCTTAAGTTATAAACATTATAAACACAAGCAGCGCGGATACTATCATTATGCCTGCATGCTTTATTCCTGCAGTTGCATTTCCTTCTGAAAGCTCTCCTGCAATAATTCCTGAAGCGACACCCTGTATTATGACCATCATTAAAAACAGCACTCTAAAATAAGTAAGCGGATCTGAGGGATCATAACCCATAACAACGCCTAAATTGCAAAGCCAGGGCATTGAATCGCAGTAATTGACAGCCCCGCCAAGGCTCATTCCCGAAAAACCTGAATCAGCAGCAGAAACATTTATTGCAAGCATTGGAATCATTAGCTTATATAGCGCAACAATTATGCCCAAGAATAAAAAATATATGAAATACATGATATACACTTGCTGCGACAATATGCTTTTGCGTTCTTCATTCACTTCCCGAATAGAACTTATATTCATTGCAATAGAATCCATTGTCTCTGCGATATCACCCCCGGAAGTGTATGCCTCTATTATGATTGTAAACGACTGTCTCATGATTTTACTGCTGCGGATGCGGCCCGCAAGCTGCATAAGTACTTTAGGGAACGGCACCCCCCAGGAAAGCTGGTTTGAAGCGTGTTTAAGTTCATCTGAAAGAGGGCCGTAATCTGATTTAGATACAATCTTGAATGCCTGGACGAAATTCATGCCTGATTTTATGGCTTCTGAAAAATCTTTTAGGAATGTCGGGAAGTGGTCTTCCATTTTGCGGTATTTATGGTATTTTGAATACTTGATTGCAGATGCAGGCACAATTGCAACAACAACACCCATTACAAGAAAAACAACACTTAAGGAACTTTTAAATATAGTGCTTATAGCAATGCCGAACAATACCAGAAATACACCGGTTGCCGCAGATGCATAAATTGTAAGTTTTGTAGTGTCCTGCTTCTTTTTTATCTTCATTTCTTGTGTCATTTTAATCACTTGAAGGTGCCATACCCTTAATTAATACAATAAATGCGAAAGATGCAAAGGGGAGCCCTATAAGGACCATTGCAACCTGCATTATTGTAATATATCCTGTAGCCCCGCCAATACCACCCATAATTGTTGTAAGGATCATAAAAAATATAGAGCCTACAATAACAACGGTTATATACATTTCAATAAACATTGAAAGCTGCTGCGTGAATTGTGTAAGCCGTCTCCTGTAATCATTCATGGAACTTTGCGCTTTTTCATGAAGGTATGCCTTTAAGTCCCCGCCAACAGTTATAGTGCTTCTTAAGCCCCAAAGGATTTCCTTGAATTTTTCAGAAGGCGTTCTTTTGGCAGCGGTTTCTAAAGCATTCGTAATATTTGAGCCCATAAGCTCTACTTCTTCAACAATTCTTGAACACTCTTTTGATATTTCGCCGTATTCCTTGAACTTTGCAATTGTTTTAAACATAGCAACAATCGGCGTTCCGCTTCCGGATATTGTTGCAAGATAAAGAACAGCAAATGGAAGGGAATCATCGATTTTTTTCTTTCGCTCATCAACAATAATTGACGGGTATATGTTAAACAGGAAATATATCCCGATTGTTGTAAAAATACCCCCAAAAAGCCCAAAAATAAAACCTACAAGTGCATTTCCAAAAATAATTGTCATAATCAATGCAAGAAGGGGCATTTCGAACACAAAAACAAGCGTGCTTGTCGCAACCGCAAGGGAAAGATATTCTGCAGCTGTAAGGCGGATATTTGCTTTTGAAAGTTGTGCCTGAAGGTCTTTGAAGCCGGAACTAAGATATTTTTCTACAATACTTCCAAAATAGCGATATGCCAAACGCCCGTAATTAGTCTCCGGTTTATTTTCGCCCATAAAGAATACCTTTATTTTTTATTGTATATAAATATTGTATGTAAAGTATCTCACAAACAATAAAAATCATCTCGTTTCACTCGAAGTCCTCAAAAATCAAAGATTTTTGGGACCCCAAAATTGTTTAACAATTTTTAGGGCTTTTCAGCTTTGCTTAAAAAAGCTTGAAATACTCCAAGATACCCAAGATTTCATGATTTTTTATTGCCCTCAAACTACATCAATAATAAAAAAGCTTGAAATACTCCAAGATACCCAAGATTTCATGATTTCTTAAGAATCATCATATTTTATCTTTTCCAAAAATCCTTCTTTGTCTGCAGAATAACGGGAAAGTATTTGGTCAACTTCAGTATATTTGGTTATATTATTTTTATGCATCCATTTCAAGACAATCATGCGATTATTTATTTCGTCTTTTATATCTTCCGCATTCATACCCGTTTTTTCTGTTACTTTTCCTAAAAAGTCTGATTTTTCGTCAGGTTCAAATTTGTCTGTTTTACTTTTCCACTTGAATATTCTTGAACTATTAATTTTCTTTTTTTCCGTGTCATAACCCCCTATTTCCTGTATTGCCATTACCCGGCGGACATACTTGTTTCTGTATTTTATCCGGTTTGTAAATACGATAAGGTCAAGGGTTTCAAGAAGGGATGCTGGAAGATTTATCGGTTTTGTTGTAAGCCGGTCAATAACCTTTTCTATTGAGTCAGCATGGATTGTTGATAATCCTGCGTGTCCTGTTGCCATCTGCTGGAAAAGGACATATGCTTCCTCTCCCCTAACTTCTCCTACAATTATGTAATCCGGCCGCTGCCTTAACGAGCCCTTAAGAAGGTCAAACATGGATACTTCGCCTATCCGTTTTCCTGAGCCTGTGACACCAAAACCGATTCTTGAAACTTCAGGAACCCAATGCGGATGCGGCAGCCGTAATTCCGGAGTGTCTTCTATTGATACAATCTTTAGGTCTTGTTTTATGAAAAGCGATAAGGCATTAAGAAGAGAGGTTTTACCTGCGGCAGTCGGTCCTGAAACAAGAATAGATGCATTGTTTTCAATCGCAAACCACAAGTATGCAAGCATTTTTTCATCAACGGTCCCGAATCGAAGCAGATGCATTGGTGTGAGTGGCTCATTTGTAAATTTCCTTATTGTAAAATTAGAGCCGCGCCTTGCAACATCACCTCCTAAAGTTGCGTGAACCCTTGAACCGTCTGTAAGCGCTCCATCAAGCAGGGGCTCGGCAATAGAAATGCTTTTTTCACATTTTTGTGAAAGCCTCATGGTAAAATCATCAAGTTCGTCTTTTGTGTTAAAAACAACATTCGTTTTCATTGAGCCGAATTTTGGATTCCTGTGATACACAAAAATAGGGACACCTATACCATCACAGCTTACATCTTCTATGTTGCTGTCATTCATTATGGGCTGTAATTTTCCAAGGCCTATAAAATCACGAAGAAGATAATATTCATAGATGGTAAGCCGGTCTTTTCTAATTGAAAGGCCGAAATTCACTATAATGTCATTAAGCATGTTTTTTATGTATGTGATCGCGTCTTTTTTGTGGATTGTTTCGAAATGTATGTTCAGCTTTTCTTCGATTATTTTCCTGATTTTTTTAAGGTTCGATTCATCTGTTTTTGTTATTTTAGGCTCGTGGACGATATATTCCATATGTTTCTCTTTATCATTCCACTTGATTTCACCCCATGAAAAAACCTGTTCGTTATCTTTAGGGTTTACCGGAGTAAGCGGGTAATTGATACGGGTATTTGAAAGTTCTTCTTCATCTCCATTGGTTTTGTGGTGTTTTTTTATGGCATGGCTCGTATCAGAAAGGTCTACAGATATTTTTTCTTCTTGTTTTTTCTTCTTAGCGTCTTTTTTTTCTTCGTCTTTCTTGTCTTTTATTGCCAAAGCCTGTTGTGCGCCAAAAGGAAATGCAAAACCGAAAGGATTTACAATGTTGATATTTGTCGAGTTTTTTTGGGCTTCTTCTTTCTTCTTTCTTCTCTGGACCGTACTGTATTTTTTCTTAAGGTGCTTTATGGCGCTTTTTGTCTTGAATTTAGTAATTGGAAACCCCTCGCATAAAAACTTTTGAGCCGTCAGTCATAAGCAATATTTTACCGTTTGTTGAATGAACCGTCCCTGAAACCTTTACCGGCGTTTTTGCCTTGACAAGCACTTTTTTGCTATTGTAGACAACAAGCTCTTTTTGGTTTTCGCTGCCGACAATTACATACTCTTCTGATGCAATTTTTTTAGGGATGTCAATAGTTATTTTTGTCGTGCTGTTTATTTTTTGGACTGTGTATATTCCATTAAGTACAACCTGGCTTACTTCCATAAGCTTTATTTCACTTATTGTTTGTGTTGTGTCTTCTTTGAAATTATCTGTAATCAAAAGCGTGCCGCCAAAGATTGCAAGCCCCATACCAAACAGAAGAATTTCTTCTATTGCCAGGTATTGCCCCTTTCTTCTGCGTTTGTTCTGTGCGCGGGCGAAAAGTGCGGGATTCATAGCGCTCATCAATTATCAGGGTACTATTCGACTGTTACAAAAACCGTTGTTTTTGCAAGGTCCCCTCCAACATATGAGGCATCATTTTCGGTGTCAATTGTTCCGCGCATAACCGTAAGTGTATGCTGCCCGGAGGAAATCTGGCTGTTTCCCTGGTTTTTTATTATTATTTTTACGCCTTCCTTGCTTGTAGGGTCAATAAGTTCCCTGTAGATGAGTTTGTATTCTGTCATAAATTCATCACCTGAAGGAATGCTTTTTGCAACAAGAACACCTGCATTGTTTGTTCCGACAATTCCGGACATTTCTTTTTCAGGACCGGCAAGTACGGCAAACCCGTCCAGGTTTCCTGCACAATCGATATGATCCACCGTATATGTGTTTGTATTTAAATCGCAGTTAAACGAAGAGCCCGCAACATAATTTCCCGAAGCGCCGCAAGTTCCTGAAATTTTAATAGTTTCCGTCGGCAAGCATGATGAATTCATGACACAATCCCCACAGCCTATGGCTGTACTGTCTGATGGATCTGTCGCATCTACTGCATAAGTTTCTATACTTTTTGGCGGTACATCATCATTTATTGAAATCCACTGGCTTGATGCAATCGCCGCCATTAATCCTGTAAGCGTGTATATTATTGCATTTTCCGCTTCAGATACTTCAAGGGATCCTTCAATTTGTATCTGCTTTTTCTTTTGTCCGCCTGTTTTTGCAACATCATCTATTGTATTTTTTATGAGATCCATTGTTTTTTCAGCATTTGTTATTGTGGTTCCTGCTTGGCTTTTATCTATAAGCGGTTTCCCCCACATATAGCTTGCGCCGATAACACCAACCGCAAGCCCCATAATAAGCACAACCGAGATTATCTGCGTCTGGCCTTTAACACTAATTTTTAACATAATTATCACCTACTAATTTTTTAGTCAAAGGAGATTATATACTTTTCATAATAACTCGTAAAAAAGCAATAATTTAGAACCAAATAACATACTTTTGGCTGTTTTATTGCGTATAAAGTTATGACTCGCAATAAAAATCATCTCGCTTTACTCGAAGCTTTTCAGCTTTGCTGAAAAAGCTTGAAAATACACCAACGGAATCTAATTTTCATGATTATTTATTGCGTATAAAGTTATGACTCGCAATAAAAAAGCTTGAAAATACACCAACGGAATCTAATTTTCATGATTATTTAAAAAAGCTAAAGCTAGATTTTAAAAAAAGAAAAAAAGAGGTATTGTGTTTTAACAATACCCGTTTACAGCATTTGATGTGGTGCATGTGGCTGTTGCCTGTGTTGCCTTGGGAGACACGACCTTAAATGAATGCAAATCGCCTGTTGTCAGGTTTACCCATTTTCTTGTAGCGTCAGCTGTTGTTCTAATGGTTGCCGTCTTATCGGGTGCAAGCATTGATCCTCCAGTGGTCGAAAATTGAATGTTGGGTACAAGGCTTATTCCATCAAGATAAACCGTGAATAATGTCACATCCTCGAAAGTATACCTCCCCGTATTCCTAATGACAATTGAAATATTCCCTGTATCGTTGTATATGCTTTCAATTGAAAATTGCGAGCTTGTCCTGTCTGTGACACCCTGAATATCTTTGCCTATGTTTTCCTGAAGATCCTGTTGTGTGGATTGGACCCATACAAATGTAAGACCAAATGCAGCAACGGTCATCATCAAAAGAAGAACAATGGCAATTATCGGCGTAATACCTTTTCTTTTTGTTTTAAAAAATTCATTTGTTTGCATCATCATCACCATTAAAATCCTTTTCCCTTTAATCCCATTTTGTCATATATTCTTAATAAAATAATTCCTACGATAAGCTGTCCGCCAAAAATCATAAGCAAAAGCATGTTCATAAGCGTCATCTGAAATGTATTTGTTATCATTCCGCCAGTCATCACCATAAATTGGCTTACTGCCAAAAGCACTAAAGTCATAACAAATATCCATTCAACATTTTTTGGTCCTAGTTTCATTTATTAACTCCCCCTTAAATTTGTCTTGGCCTTGCCTGCGGCGGAGCAGCTGGTCGTATTGGTTGTTGCTGCGGAATCATGCCTCGTCTTGCAAGTATATTGCTTAATGGTTTTTGTGTTGTATCGCCTGCCTGCATTCTTTTAAGCCTTTTGTCAATATTTTCAAGAGTTTCTGCAATTGCCGTATTGCTGTCCTGAGCACCTTTTGTGATTTCTTCTACTTTATCAACAAGAGGTTTTACAGCATTGCTGAAAGCGTCTTTTGATGTTGAGTCCACATCCTGTTCTCCCGCAGTCTTAATTAATGCCACAAATTCATTGAGATTATCATTCAGGGAATCCATTTTTCCGATAAGGACGCCAACATCTTCTCTTAAAGACTGGTTAGATTTTACCATGCTGTCAACAATTTTCTGGTTAAGTTCGGTCATGTCAATAATTTTATCAACAAACCTTTCCAGATTTTGTGTTGATTTTGTGGTCTCCAACACATCAAGCCGTTTTTCAAGCCGCCTTACCGGTGTTAAAGGCACAAATTCATAGTCATCTTCATGAGGTAATTCTACTTCGTCGCGCGCCATAAGAGCATTCACCTTACATAGGTTCTTTACAATACCTAAACATATGACATAAACTAGTATATATAATTTTCTTAAGTCTGGTTTCTTTTAGAATACCCGAAACGGGTCAGGTTGCCGCAGTCAAGACAGGTCATGCGGATTGTCTTTTTTTCAGAATCAAGTCGTATGCGTGCGTTTGCGCCGGGCTTTAAGTAATGCCCGCATTTTTTACAGAACAATCTTTTATGTTTGGTTAAAGGTGTGTTGTATTTCATGCCGATTTTTCTTGCAATCTCAACATACCTGTTTGAAAGGTCAGGGCGGTTGTTGTTGAACTCCACATCTGCCTGGCTAAAAAGAATGTCAATTCTCTCATTTGCGATTTCAAGCTGCCATGCTGGTTTTTTGCGAGTTTGGCGCTTATGAAATCTTTTTTTCTCAGGCATAATACCTAATGTTCAGAAGAATATAATAAAATAATGGTGCGCCAGCCAAAGAGTCAGAACGAACGGAAAAATCCGTTCGAGCGATTTTCGCGAAAATCATAGATTTTCGTCACTTCGAAACCAAAAAGGTTTCAAAGTGCTTGACACCTGTTGGTTCGAGGTCAATCAGTAAGAATAATATGGTGCGCCAGCCGAGAGTCGAACTCGGGCCACTGCCTTGGCAAGGCAATATCATACCACTAGACTACTAGCGCAAAGACTAAAGAGAATAGACAAGTAAGCTTAATAAATATTTCGAATTTTTACTAGTCAAAAACAGGCCTTGCAAGACAGCTTTTCCCCTCGCGCCGTATTTTATCGTCTTTTGCCTCGACTTCCTGAAGCATGTCCTGTATTATTTCACTTCTAAGGTCTGTTTTTTCTGTTTTGGAACCGAAATCATACCCTCTTTTTGTTCCAGAAACCACTAATTCTATTTCATCCCTCATTCTATCTCCCCCCATTTCAAAAAAAGTTATTGTAGTGAGTTAGAATATAGCCCGAACTAGTATATAAACATTGGTGGGGTC
>DAOVNB010000052.1 GCA_030630425.1 archaeon
AAGGGATGTACCTGAAAAAGAATGCGCGCTTTATTGCATACTTAAAGGTTTTGATGTTAATTTCGGCGAATGTCCTTATGCATCAGAATCATTCAGATGGTCTGTAAGAGATATTGTAAATGACCTGGAAGAAAAATATCCGGGAACAAAATTCAGCATATTAAGAACTTTTGACCGGATTCTCCCCGCAATACAAAAAACTGCCAAAACAAAAGGCAAAATAGAAAAATGCACACTATGCGGAGAGCCTACATCACGGGAAATATGCAAAGCATGCGAGCTTAAAAAACTTATACAGTAACAGGCGTTACCAATGTTTAAAGAAAAAATAATTGATGAAAAACTCTTAGTCATAAGGCCATGCCGCACAAAATGAAACTAATGGACGGAATAAGCGCAATGACGGTGAATATGTTTTCCAGGTATAATGAATTGGAGGACAGATTTATATGTTTTAATGTGGCGGTGTATGTATAGCAATTATAATGAATCACTCTGCGTTTTCTTTTTTCATAAACTCTCTAAATTCTTTTTCGCTATGTGGTTTAACTTTCCCTGTTCTTATTTCATTAAGTCTTTTTTCTGCAAGTTTCATGGTTTTTGCCCCTATTTTGTTTCCATTGCTATGGGATTTCTTATTGAAAATCAATCGTTTTATAATGGAGGTAAAGAAACACCATCTTTTAGCCAACCATCTTCTTTGAAAAAAGGACTAAGTTGTTTTTCTAAAAAATCTTTATGTTGGAGAATTTTCGCTTCTTTTAACAAACAACAGACATTGTGGAGTCTTACTTTTTCAAATTCTCCAGCACTCCAACAGTTCATACATAATCTGCCGTTGCCTTTGAGCGGATCTTCAAACCATATAAAATCCTTGGAGATTATGTCCTGTTTAATCAAGTAACCAAAACAATAATCTTTATTGAAACCCTTTGCCCTAAAATTTTTTGGCTTAATTTCGCGAAATACCAGAGATTTACTAAGAAGCTTCTCGAAACACCCAGTTTCCATTTTAATATTGAAGGCATATAGCTGTTTTTCAGTTACGGTAGACAAGAAGTCGTTAATTTGATTACGAAATTCACCTAACTTGGATTTATTAATAAGTAGAAACTGTGTAATTTCATTATCAACAAGAAAACCAGCAACACTTATTTCCCCCTTAGAAGAGTCCCAGTTTGATGATATGTCATTTGATATTTCTACATCTACAATTGGATATTTTGTTGAAAAAGGAACCGAAGTTTTTATTGTTTTCATATAGTCACCGAATACTCAATAATACCATAAATTAACTTTATAAATACTATATGACTACCGTGCCGATAAAATCTTTTTAATAATTATGCAAATATTTAAATTAGAAAGAAAATTGGAGCGGAGGACGTGATTCGAACACGCGTAAATGAGCTCTGCAGGCTCACGCCAAGCCGCTAGGCGACCTCCGCTTATTGTAAACCGCTAACAAACCTATTGTGATGTAAAGATTTTTAAATATGTGGAGGTGTTTTATAAAATAAGCACCAAATAATTGTTACTTATTGGTTGATGATATGAATTACACCCCCAATAATGCCTTAATTGATGTATCGATTGCTCCTGGCGAACGCCGAGAAATACATTTTTCTGAAATCGTTGATGAAATGGCTCATTTAAGTCAAAAAAAGGTTTTGTTTTACACCATTAATCCGGAAAATGAAACGCCTGATTTGAATGATGTTTATATGCAAACGAATAACAACGGCAATTCTGGTTCAGAAACAAAAATAAATGGATCTCGCGTGGGTTATTTCCCCGCAGAAACAAATACATATTTTATACTAACAAATAAAGGGCAAGATACTGTTTCACTTCCAATACAATTTCGACAACATTGATGAATATACAGACAAATCAAACAAACCGCTTGAACTTCTCCACAGCAGGCATGGCATATACAACATCATGACCGAATTTCGATGCAATGCTTGCTTTTTCCGCAGACAAAAACCCTTTTTCCGCAGAATGCGCTATTTTTCCGAATTCCATCGCATACCGCTCCAATTCAAACCCATATTTAGTCAGCCTCAAAAAACGAATAAAACCAAGCGCAGATGCTACAAAAATAATGTCTCTTGCGCGTTTTTTAAAAAAAGTCTTCATCCTGAACCTATGAAGCCCATGATCCATAGCTAAATCAGTAATAAAAAGAATAAGCAGAAACTCATCAAACAATAACACAAAATGATGCAGATTAGATGGAAGCGTAACTGCAAAATCCACCACAAAAAGAAGTACTGTTATAAGTGCCAACGGAGGTATCGCTTGAGACAAATATTGTCTTGCCTTATCGCCCAATAAATACTTGCCGCAAAAACCGCAATGAGAACTAGCCTTATGAGAAAACATTCTGCATTCTGCACACTGCACAATAGCTGTCATTGTTCTATCTCCCTTCCCTTAACATCATAATATGAATCTTTCTGTTTAAATATATTTATGGGTTCTATTGTTGGAGATGCGCATATGCATCTTTTTGGTTTGAATGAAAAAATATTTGGAGAAAAAAGAGATGATTCTCTTAAAAAATATACTAACTATTTTAAAGACTACGATGTTAAAACTGCATTTATTGTCTATAATAATGAATCTAGACTAAATGATCTTAAAAACGAATGCAAAAAACAAGAAATTGATGTTGATATTCGCGGGTTTTATTGGATAAAAGATATCAATAATTACAAAATACCAAAAAATGCAGACGCAATAAAGTTCGAATCCTATATAGACGATATAGATATTTGCGATATCCAAAAAATTCTTGATTCAGATGAACTCAATCTTCCGGTCTATATTCATTGCGGGGAGCTTAAAAGCGAGCTTTCAAACCCCTTAAAAGTAGAACAGCTTGCAAAAATGTACCCCGAACGAAAGTTCATAATAGGACATTCTGGCACTTACGGCCCGCCTATTGATAAAAAATATTTTACAGGTTTGAGCGTAATTGAAAATATTAAGGACGCTATAAGGGTCGCATCAGAACTTGAAAATGTTTATCTTGAAACATCTATTCTCAATTGCGATGTAAAGCTTGATCTGATTGTTAAAAATAGAGATAAATTAAAATACAAGCTGCTTTTAGGCTCTGATTTTCCGCTTACAATAGGCGATATTTTGGAAGGCAGGATTTCTATTTCCGAAGAACTTGAAACCCTGCAGCCAACAATAAAATCCCAAGAAGAATTACTTTTAAATGCAGGAGTTCCTGTAGAGACGATTAATCAGTTCTACAGGAACATCAAAACATTTTTTGATTGAATTTAAAGCCCTGCCTGCGTTTTAAGAATTTCTGCCTTATCTGTATATTCCCAGGTGAAATCCGGATCTTCACGGCCGAAATGCCCATATGCCGCTGTTTTTTTGTATATAGGGCGAAGAAGCTTAAGATGGTCTATGATTGCTTTTGGTCTCAAATCAAAGTTCTTTTTTACAAGCTCAACTATTGTGTCTTCTGGTATTTTTGCAGTTCCGAATGTATCTACAAGCAAAGACACCGGCTGTGCAACGCCGATGGCATATGCAATCTGCACTTCACACTGCTCTGAAAGCCCTGCAGCAACTATGTTTTTTGCAACATATCGCGCCGCGTATGAGCCTGAACGGTCTACCTTTGACGGGTCCTTGCCTGAAAAGCATCCGCCGCCATGGCTTCCTTTCCCGCCATAAGTGTCCACAATTATCTTTCTTCCAGTAAGGCCGGTATCTCCATGAGGTCCGCCAATTACGAATCTTCCTGTCTCATTTACAAAATATTTCGTGTTTTCATCCAATAGGTTTTCGGGTATTGCAGATTTTATAACCTGTTCAATAACATCTTTTTTTATTTGGTCATGCTCAACATCTTCTGTGTGCTGTGCTGCCACAACAACGGCCTCTACCCGTTTTGCAGTGTTTCCGTCATATTCTACTGTGACCTGCGATTTCCCGTCAGGCCGAAGGTATGGCAGAAGCCCTGTTTTTCTTGCTTCTGTTAGTTTTCTTGTGATTGCATGCGCAAGCACAATCGGCAAAGGCATAAGCTCTTTTGTCTCGTTTGTTGCATACCCAAACATTATTCCCTGATCCCCTGCGCCCTGCTCATGATTTTCGGTCTCATCCACACCCTGTGCAATGTCTGCGGACTGTTCCTGTATAACATTTATAACAGCGCATGTCTTCCAGTCAAAGCCGGCACGCGCGTTTTCATAGCCTATTTCCTTTATTGTGTCTCTTACCACTTTTGTAATGTCAACATAAGTCGAAGTCCTTATCTCGCCCCCTACAAGAGTCATGCCTGTTGTGACAAAAGTCTCGCATGCAACATGCCCATTAGGATCGTCTTTTAATACCGCATCTAAAACAGCATCAGAAATCTGGTCCGCTATTTTGTCCGGGTGCCCTTCTGTAACTGATTCAGATGTAAAAAAATGTTTTCCATTAGCCATATATAATCACCTTTAGTTATTTTAAAATAAAGTTTGCCCTGACAGTATATATACTCTTCTGAAAGAAATATTCTTATTGGAATAACTCATCTCGCAAAATCAATTATCTGCCAGAATTTTTCAATAAATCGGCGGCTTACCGTTTATCATTTGATTGAGCGCGGGAAAATCCTGCCTTATTTTTTCTAAATCCACGGATATCACTTCTTTTTTATCCTGAATCCTAAATCCGAATCTTCTACAATATATCCTTTTTCTTCTATCTTTTTTCTAAAATCATCTGCAGAATCCCACTCCTTTGATTTTCGCGCATCTTCCCGTTTTTTGGCAAGGGAGAGAATCTCTTTAGGTATCTTCTCTTCTCTTTTTGATAAAATGCCAAGAACGCCTGCAAATTCATTATATAGTGCAAGAATTTCCTCAAGAACTTTTCTGTTTTTTGCAACAGCCAGATATTTGTTTGCTCTGTATGAAAGCTCATGAAACACTTTTACAGCTTCAGGATTGTTAAGATCATCTGCAAGTGCTTCTTTGAATTTTTTTTGCATGCCTGGAAGTGCTTCAAGCATTTTTTCGTCTTCAGGGTATTCTTTTTTTCCTGATTCTTTAAGCGCGAATTCAAGGTTTTCAAAGGTTTCTTTTAATTTAAGGTAATTGTTCTTCGCATTCTCTGCAAAATCATTTGTATAATCAAGTTTTTTCCGATAGTGAGTTGAAATAAACATGTATCGTACAACATCTTCGCTGAATTTATCGACAATTTCGGGAAGCGTGAAAAAATTTCCTTTTGACTTGCTCATCTTCTCGCCATTAACAAGTAGATGCTCGCCATGAACCCAGTATTTGACAAATGGCTTTCCTGTAGCGCCTTCGGACTGCGCTATTTCGTTTTCGTGATGAGGAAATATCAAATCAACACCTCCGGTATGAAAATCAATAGTCTCATCAAGATTATCCATTGCCATTACAGAACATTCAATATGCCATCCGGGACGAATCTTGCCCCAAGGGCTTTCATAGTATATCCCTCTTTCAATCTCATCTTCAGTGGATTTTTTAAGAAGTGCAAAATCCTGAGGGTTGTCTTTCTCGTATTCATCAACATCAACTGAGGCCCCTATTTTTATGTTGTCAAGGTCGATTTTTGAAAGCTTGCCGTAATCTTTGAAAGA
>DAOVNB010000058.1 GCA_030630425.1 archaeon
AAGAAAATGCGGAAACATAGGCCCATATCATTACCGCGTTGTTATTGATTTTATTGTAAACGAATGATAATGCCCTAAATCGAAAGAACACACATATATTGTTAAATGCGCGCCATTATATCTTAAAAACATGGCAACTAAGGGCAATGAAATAGATGAAAACTACCGCGAACTTGTAGAACAGAACAATCCTGTCAAAAAAGCACCATCAAATATTTTTGAAATTACTGGTATCGTAGACAAGGAAGAAAAAAGATTTATTTTAGACTCTCGAGAAAAAACAGTAAAACTGCTCGGTTTCGCAGTACTGATTGAAGAAGAATTCAAAAACGGAGACTATGTCTTGCCGTATGTTCAATTGGTTGAAATAAGCAAAAATTCAGATATAAAAGATGCACAAAAAATTATTTTAAAAGTTGATACCCCTATCCACACAGAAAGCATATGGAACGTAAAATACGCCAATTATTTTGACCAAACTATTTGCGAATATTTACGAAGCATAAATCCTTCAGTATATATGAAATTCAATAAGGACTTGATTGATGAAGAATATTATAAAAAAATCCTCACAATAACCGATATTCGGGGCTATTCCAACGGGCCGCTTATTAACAAGCTGAACAGAATATACGAAATTACAGCTAACTGAAACATATCTCTTGGCGTTCAAATTACAATATTTAAAAATTTATTCTGTCAATTATCCTATATCGGGGCCTTGGGGTAGCTTGGTTATCCTTCCAGCTCGGGGAGCTGGTGACCTGTGTTCAAATCACAGGGGCCCCACCAAAACAAAAAAGTAAGGGCTGGTGGCTCAGCTGGTAGAGCACTGCGCTCGCAACGCAGAGGCCTCGGGTTCGAATCATCTCACTGCGCTTTGCTTCGTTCGAAGCTTTTCGCAAACGAGTTGCGAAAACCCCGACCAGTCCATAACTAACATAGAAAGTGACTTGATGCGTAGCATCAAGTCGCTATACTCACAGGGACAAAAAGGTTGACATCGAACCAACTTGTGTCAAACAAATCGCTCGAACGGATTTTTCCGTTCGTTTTGCTAAAACTTTTTAATGCTCAAAAATGAACCAATATAATCAATTCACAAAGCATGTCCAAAAAGTTTTGCGCTGGTAGTCTAGTGGTATGATATGAGCTTCCCAAGCTTGTGGCCCGGGTTCGATTCCCGGTCGGCGCACCATATAATCAATAATTTTTTAGTTTGACAGAATCAAAATCAAGCCATTCATCTTTACGCCTCATTTGATTTATTTTCTTTTTGTCTCTGTTTGCCAAATCGCTATAAAATGCGACGGTTGCCCCATCAGGCGTAGTATAATACTGATTTATAAGCGGCTTTTCGCTTGCAAGAAACGATAGAGATGGATGAAACCCGCGAGGATATATTTCTCCAGGGGTTTTTTCTGTCTGCTTGAAAAATTCAAGATAACCTTTAACCATTTTTTCAAGGTCGTACTCTTCTTGAGGCGAGGCCACATAAACTATTTTTGTCTTATTTTCTTCCGGCTCGTCGCGAGAATATAATTTTCTCTGGCGCTTGTAAACATTTTTAGGCCGCTCAATATCTTCAATCACTACTTCTTTGGGTCTGATTGCATTATACCATGAAGTTTCTATAATCAGGGTTTGTATTCTCGGATGGTTCTTGGAATCAAGTATAAGGCGATAATCATCCAGTTCAGGAGCATATTTTATCTTAGCTAAACCACTGTAATCAGGAGCGCCTTCTTCTTTATCTGCATCAATGATTTCAACAACATGTTCCCAGTCATTTACATCCAGGTTAAACGCCAGCACTGCAGGAACTATTTCATCAGATGAATTTTCAAACCCCCAGTAATCTATTATTGCCGGCGATAAGACAACCTCATATAAGCCGTTAAGTGTTTTATCCGCTTCATTTGCAGGACAAATATCTCTGCCCTTGTAAACGGTAAACGCGCGCGGCTTTTGTTCTTGTGGATTCACAGAAAATACAGTAATATTATATCTTGTTAACCCTTTAGGACATGCAGCATTTTCATCACGTATCATCGGATACAACCCCAACCATCTTTCAGATAATGCCTCCTCTTTAGAATCCTCCTCTTCAGGGCCTTCGCATACCGTATTTAACCATTCAGGATCTAGTTTAAATTGCCTTAAAGTAAAAAGCCCACTACTCATCTTCACAGACGATTCCGTTTTCATAGACATCTGTCTAAATGTTGAATCAAAAATACCGGGAATTGATATAATCTGATGATGCGAAAATACGCCATCAACTAGGTCTATTATAATTTGCGCATTATTATTATCAAGAATCGGTTGAAAATAAGCATTCATGATTTTTGTATCCTTACTCACCATCTTGAGAGGAGCTGTTAAACTGGCACCAATCGCCAATTCTTCAATCTTTGAAATACGCACAGAAGCCATAAAATCACATAATTAAATCTAAAGTCTTTTGTTTAAAATACCAAAAATTCTAAAAAGACATACAATAGATTATTTAACGACATTTAAATAATTAACTATCCTATAGTGACTACATAAAATATGCTTATTGAACTACCTAAACTACTCATTTTCAAAAAACAAAACAAAAATATATAAGAACCAACACAAAAATAAGCATACAAATCATATTTTATGAGGTGGTATCAATAGCAGCAAAAAAAAGCAGTAAAAAAGTTGTAAAAAAAGAAACAAAAGCAAAAAAGCCAACAATTTCGCTTGAAATTCTAAACACCGAAGTCCTAAATTTCATCGTTTCTGTTGTAATATTAGCGCTTCTCGTATTCTATCTGGTCCCGACAGGCGGGGCAGGCTCCGATGCGGCGCCAAAAGAACTTGAAACAAACTGTAAAACACTGTGCAGTTCTCTTGAATCACAGGGCTATGAATTCAGCAGGATTAATGAAAAAGGCTCCTGTTTCTGCACACAAGAGGCAACAATTCCAGACTTTGAAAACAACCGCACAATAACCGCGAAAATAGAGCGGGAATTAGGCGTAATTTCAAATCTTAAGTCAGAAGAAGGAATCCAGCAACAGCCAATGCAATTACAGTAAATATTATGCAGAAATGGCGGTCGAGAATTTCTCGATCTGCCCTTTTTTATTTTTGACTGTAAGCAAAACACCTGTTTTAGTTAAGCTCATCTCGCACAAAAAATCCCCATTGGTGACTTTAAATGCGCCTGCAATTGGGTTTGAAATGATTATTTTTTTGCGTTCAGGAATATTTTTCATAAGGGAATCTATCTGAAACACAATAGGTTTTCGCTCATCCATAGTAAACACCAATATGTTACTATATTCAAGTAATAACTATATAAATGTTTGTTTTTCAATCTTAATCTTAAAAACAAGCCACCACACCAATCCAGAGACAATCATTACTTCTACAACAACAAACAAGAGATATATAAAAACTTGCCTTAAAAGATTACATTGTAAAAAAGCATTGGTGATGTTTATTCTAATAGGGGAAGTATACGGAAAAACAGGAACAAAAACCTTCAGCTTCAGAGCATACAAGTCTGTACAGAAACTGGATTTTGTAACCATAAAAGGTGCAGAAGACCAGTGGATACTCTGCCAGATAGACAAAGTAGAAAGTCATCCGGACGGAAAAAACATTGCACTATGCAAAGTTATTGGCTGGAGGGATTCAAGTTCACTTATGGCGCTAAAAATTCCTATAAAACCCGCATCACTCGTTTACAGTGCAGACAAGAGCGTTATTGAAAAAACACTTAAGCTCGACAAAGACGGCCTTTATATCGGGCTTCTTGATGCAAACAAGGATGTAAAAGTCTTTATGGATGCTGAAGGGCTCATAACAAAACATGTGGCCGTCCTTGCAGCCACTGGCAGCGGAAAATCATACACCGTAGGGGTTATTTTAGAAGAGCTTCTTGAAAAAAAACTGCCTGTAGTCATAATAGACCCGCATGGAGAATACACATCTCTTAAATTCAAAAACGATAACAAAAAAGAAATTGAGATGATGGAAACCTACGGTATAAGCCCGAAAGCATACAATGTTGTAGAATACAGCCCTGACCCAAGAATAAACCCGGGCTCAATCGCATTGAAATTCTCAGAAAAAGACATAACCGCAGCAGACTTATCACAGATATTCCCTACAAAGCCGACATCATCGCAGATGACTGTCCTTTATACTGCAATTCGCGAGGCAAAAGATCACAAAAAAGGAGCACACACACTTGAAGACATCATAAATTTTACCGCAAACTCCGAAAGTTCATCAAAGTGGAATGTAATAAACATGCTTGAGCTTGTAAAGGATTTAGGCCTTTTTTCTGAAAACCCTACAAAACTCTCAGATATTGTAAAACCAGGTCAGGCAAGCATAATAAACTTAAGGGGCGTGTCCCCCGAAATACAGGGAATCGCAGCATATAAGCTAATAGAACAGATATTTGAAAAAAGAAAAGTGGGAAGAATACCACCGATGTTTTTGATAGTTGAAGAATCCCACAATTTCTGTCCTGAAAAAGAAGTTCGCGCATCATCCAAAATAATACGGACTGTAGCTTCAGAAGGAAGAAAATTCGGCCTGGGGCTTTGCATAATAAGCCAAAGGCCAGCAAGAGTTGACAAAAATGTGCTCTCCCAATGCAACACGCAAATAATACTTAGAATAACAAACCCAAATGACTTAAAGGCAGTCTCCTATGCAGAAGGCATAACATCCGGAATTGAAACAGAAATAAAAAACCTAAACCCCGGAACCGCTCTTATCTTAGGACAGGAAATGCCGCTTTTTGTAGATATCCGCACCAAAAAATCAAAGCATGGCGGCGTCACTGTAAGCGTTACAGAACAGCCGGAAATCGAAGAAAGGATACTCACATTTTCAGGTGTTCGGCTTTCAGATGCTAAAAAATCTCTTGGTGAAGACATAAAGGCCATATACTATCCTTGCTTCCGTGTTGAAATCGCAAAAAAACACTATCTTATAGATGCAATAAAAGGCAAACTATTATACTTGAGTGATAATTCCATAAAAGAATCGGAAATATCTCCTGAAACATCCCTTGCAGGAAAAGACTTTGCACCGCGGCCAAGAAACGCACCCATTGACGGAGATGTATTAAACCCAAAAATACCCCAAAGTAAAGTTGAAGAAGAAATAGCGCCTGTTCTTGGCGGTATTAACCGCATAACTCTTGTGTATTA
>DAOVNB010000124.1 GCA_030630425.1 archaeon
ATCTGAAAACAGGTCTTCTGCAGAGTCTTTTCCGAAAAAGCCTTCTTTTGCTGTTACATAATATTGCTTGTCTATTCGCTCTTTCTTGGCAGAGGAGATTGTTCTGAACAAATCATATCTTTCAAACAGCTTTTTGAATGCGAGAATTGAGCCGGAATGGTTTTCGCATTTTACGCCTATTTTGAACAAAAGCGCTGTAAGGGCGTTGTACATAGCGTAATATGACATAGACACCGAATTTTCATAGAGGTTATTTGAAAGCAATATCTTTGCTGACTTCAGGCAGTTGTCTGATTTTTCCATATAGGATTCGTATATGGCATCAGAGGGCTCGACCAATTCAAGCTTTCCTTCCTCTTTCAGCTTATTCAAAAAATCGTGTCTTTTCATAGAATTCTTCTGTCCCTTTTAATATTACATGGTTTTTGATTATCTCTTTTATTAGCGCAGACTCTTTATCAAAAACTCCGATTTTAACATTTATTTTTGAGTGCAATGATTCAAGCCGCTCTTTTACTGCTCTTTTACTGGTTTCAACATAAATATCAATGTCGCTGTCTTTTTTTGCAGTTCCTTTTGCATGGCTTCCAAAAAGAACAATCAGTCTTTCATCGCATTTTTTCAGGATATCTTCCACGATTACATCCAGTTCGGGATACTTTTTGAGAAGTTTCATTAGTTTATGCCTTTCGGCATTGAATACATAGTTTTTTGCCTGCAAATTTTTGCGCAAAAAGAAAACCTTGTTTTTCCCCTCTATTTGGAAGTCTATCACATTTTCCTTAAGCAGCGCACTAAGGCGCCTTGAGACTGTTGTGGGCGCCTCATCAAGCTGCGTTGAAATGCTGCGCAAATGATTATTTCCTTTAAGCAGAAGCAGCACTATTTCGTAATCTATATTGTTCCTGTTTTGGTACATATGTACCATTATTGGGACAATAGGTTTATATGCTTTCTGCGCATAGAAATTTGAACAAATGTTGATTAAAAAAATATACAATCGTATAAAATAATGGACATTCGCGAAAATTGCGGCGAGGCATACAGAAATGTTGTTCGCGTTTGTAACGTAGGCGAAACATAAGTAGAGCCGCAAGCTTCTATTTCAGCTACCCGAAAGAAATTGCAACATATGGCGGACGCGTTTGTGTTAAAATTCTTTTACTAAAGAAATTGTATCTACATCCAAATTTAACAAGCATATCTTTGACTTCCGGTCATTAAGTTCTTTCAATTTTTTTTGAGTTTCCTCAACATATTTTTCAGAATAATAATTGAATGGCGAAATAACTATTTCTTCAAAAATATCTCTATCCTTTTGGGTGTGACTAAATCTCTTGTAATAACGATCCTTCCATCTTTTTTTATCAACCTCTTTTTTTGGTAAGGTTGAAATAATTATCCAGTTTGGCTTATTTGATTTTGACTTCATATATTTTGACAAATTTTTTAAATCAGATGAACCTTTTTCAGAGTCCCAATATCCTTCATCTGATGAATTCGTGCTTTCATATTCTATAATTGCAAAAGGTTTATTCACTTTATTCTTTTCATAAACTACAACATCTGATCTAAAACGCCCTTCTTTACCACAATTGAACCCCCTTTCTACTTCCACATCATATCCAAGATTGTAACATGCCTTAACAATAAGAGCCTGAATTCGAGAATGTGCTTCAGATTCAGTATTGTATTCTCCTGTGGTAAAATACTCTTCTTTTAAAAATCCAGAAAGTATCCTTTTTTGAATCTCTTTATTTAATTGATATATGAGGCCCCTAACAAACACACCTCTATCAAACATTATTTCTGTTATTGTACGAGTTTTATAAGTTTGTTAAAAGCAAAGCCCTTGTGTCTTATTCTGAAATACTTTTTTCGACATCCATGTAGGGTGTAGAAACCTAGGAATATTGGCGAAAGTAAAGCAGGATATCACAATGGAAGAAAATTCTAAAATATTAAGGGAACCTTTTTGTAAAACTGCCGAATTGCCCAAAGACAATAAAAACAAGGGCTGATGGCTTGTTTTTCAGACATGCATAAGATTTCTATCGGCATGCTACCGTAAACAGACATATAAAATAATGGATTAACTTAGTCTAAAGAGGATTAAAATGAATTCTAAAGATGCTTTGGTCGTGTTTGAAGACAAAAAGATCAGGCGAATTTGGCATAATGATGAATGGTATTTTGTAATAGAAGATATTGTATTCGTGCTTACCGATTCCAGAAATTCTAAGGGATATATTAAAGACATGAGGCGCCGCGATGAAGAATTATCAAAAGGGTGGGGGCAAATTGCCACCCCCCTTGAAGTTGAAACCGCCGGAGGGAATCAAAGGATAAACTGCGCTAACACAGAAGGTATTTTTCGCATAATTCAGTCTATTCCGTCTCCTAAAGCCGAACCATTCAAGAGATGGCTGGCCAAAGTCGGCTATGATCGGGTACAGGAAATAGAAAATCCAGAACTTGCACAAGACAGGGTGAAGGAATATTACGAGCTTAAAGGTTATCCTGTTGAGTGGATTGACAAAAGAATGAGAGGAATCGCTATTCGGCAGGATTTAACAAGTGAATGGAAAAACAGAGGTATTCAGAATCAAAAAGGCTTCGCCATACTTACAAACGAAATTTCGAAAGCAACATTTGGAAAGACCGTTAAAGAATACAAAAACTTTAAAGGCCTAGAAAAAGGCAATCAAAATCTAAGAGATCATATGACTGACTGGGAATTGATTTTGACAATGGTTGGTGAAAAAGCAACAACAGACATCACTTTATCAAAGGATTCGCAAGGTTTTGTTGAATGTAAAAATTCAGCAGCAGAAGGTGGCACAATCGCAAAAAATACACGAAAAGAAATAGAAGAAAAAACAGGGAAATCACTTATATCCAATGAGAATTATCTTCACTTGACTGAAAAAAAGAAGAAACAGATTAGTCATAAGAGTAAACTGAAGTGACAAATGAGTTTTTTGGCATGTGGCTTGTATTGCTTAAGGTTATTTGCCATTATAACCAAAGAGGATAAAAAACATGAGCGGTCAAAAGATTATTTGGGTGGTGGTTGGCTGTGTCTTAGCCATCATTGTTGTCATCGCAATTTTTGTATTTTTGGCTCTACCTAAGATGGAGTCACCCACTGTGGCAGGGATGATTGGTGTTTTAGTCGGCAGTTTTACTGCGTTAATTGGGTCAATTATGACGTCTAGTGTGGGGCTATGGAAAGTAACAAAGGATGCAGAGGAACGACTTAAAGATAGAATTTCAAACCATGCTTTAGAACTCACGCGAATGGACTATGAATTACGTCAAATGGCTCTCGATTCAACTGGGGCTAAACAACATTTTCTAGCACCGGCTAAAGTATATCGAACATTCTATAAGGCATTGCTTGACCTTCATACTACTGGAAATTGGCCGAAAGAAGTTGAAGAATCAGGACTTTTAAATGTATTTAAACTCAGTCCGAAAAAGAGCAAGTAGGACAAAGGAAAATCTTGATTAGTGAAGATTGACGCTGACCGCAGATAATACCTTG
>DAOVNB010000095.1 GCA_030630425.1 archaeon
AAAAAACAGCAAAAAAGGGAAACTCATGCTAGAAGAGTTGTTCGACATCCTAAGCAAAGAAGAGCTATTATCCGGATATGTCTACGATGGCCATTGGTTTGATGTTTCAACAAAAGAAAAATACGAACGCGCGGAAAAAAGCGCGCATATCTAAAAAAAGGTGGTATTATGACATTCCTCACAATAGACGATGTTGATGTAAACGGAAAAACAGTTCTTGTGCGGCTTGATTTAAACTCGCCATTAGGGGCAATGGGGGAGCTTTTAGACACAATAAGAATCGAGGCAAGTGCAGAGACTGTAAAAGAGCTTTCAGAAAAGAAAGCAAAGGTAGTCATACTTGCGCATCAGGGAAGACCGGGAGACAGCGAATTTGTGCCTTTGTCCGTGCATGCAAAAACACTCGAGTACTACACAAAAAAAATAATAACATATGTTGATGATATTTCGGGCTCTGTTGCAAAGCATTATATAAAATCCATGCGCCCGGGAGAAATACTCCTTCTTGAAAATGTAAGGTTCAATTCAGAAGAGCTTCTAAAAAACCACCCGGACCACTCAAAAACGCACATTGTAAGAAACTTAGCCCCGCTTGTTGATTATTATGTAAATGATGCCTTTGCAGTATCCCACAGGAATCAGGCATCTATTGTGGGATTCCCTAAAGTGCTTCCGTCTCTTGCAGGACGAATTATGCAAAAAGAGCTTGAAAGCCTTATGAAAGCACAGGAATCCCCGGAAACTCCATGTATCCTTGTTTTTGGCGGAAGCAAAGTAGATGATTCGCTTAAAGTGATGCAGACCTCATTTGAAAAAAATTCCGCAGACAAGGCTCTTGTTTCGGGTATTGTGGGTCTTTTGTTCTTAAAGGCAAAAGGGATTAAACTAGGCCCGAAAGCAAAAGAGCTTCTTTTACAAACATCAACAACAAATGACCTATTAAAGGCAAGGGAACTCCTTACCACATACGAAAATAAAATAATTATACCAAAAGATGTCGCGCTTGATGTCGGAGGAAAAAGAGAAACAATAGATGTTGAAAAACTTCCCACAGAATACAGCATATCCGATATCGGTGAAAAAACAATTGAAATATTTGAAAAGGAAATTGCAGACGCAAAGACAATAATCGCAAACGGGCCTGCAGGGCACTATGAGAAAAAGCCTTTTGATATAGGAACAAAAAGGATTTTAGAAGCAATCGCAAACTCAGATGCTTTCAGTGTCCTTGGCGGTGGACACACATCAATGGCGGCCAAAGAATATGGTATTTTAGATAAAGTAAACCATATTTCAACAGGCGGGGGGGCATTCATACTTTTTATGACCGGAGAGCCGCTTCCGGGAGTTGTAGCGCTTATGGAGTCGGCAAAAAAACATAAAGAAAACGTAAAAATTATTTCACCGGGGGCAGTCAAATGAAAACAAAAGTCGCAATAAACGGGTATGGCACAATTGGAAAAAGAGTAGCCGATGCAGTCACAGCACAGGATGACATGGAAGTTGTTGGTGTTGTAAAAACACGCCCGACAATTGAGGCAAAATTCGCTCTGGCAAAAAATTATCCATTATATGTTACGGAAGTTTCAAAAAAACAGGCCTTTGTTGATGCAGGAATCCCTGTTGCAGGAACTCTTGACGACTTGATTGCAAAAGCAGACATTGTTGTTGACTGCGCTCCCGGGAAACTTGGCGCGGAGAACAAAAAAATATACGAAGCCAAAGGCATAAAAGCAATATTCCAGGGCGGAGAAAAAGAAGGTGTTGCAGACGCATCGTTCAATGCCCAGAACAATTTCAGGAACTGTATAGGAAAAAAATATATCCGTGTTGTATCCTGCAACACAACAGGGCTTTGCAGGACTTTAGGTGAAATCAACAGAACATTCGGTGTCAAAAAGGCGCGGGTTGTACTTATACGGCGCGGTCCGGACCCTGGAGACTCAAAAAAAGGGCCTGTAAATGCAATAGTTCCCAACCCCGCAACAGTCCCGAGCCATCACGGGCCCGATGTAAACTCAGTCCTGCCTGATATGAAAATAGTTACAAGTGCTGTCATTGTCCCTACAACTTTGATGCATATGCATTCAGTAATGGTCGAGCTTAAAAAAGAAGCAACAACAAACGAAGTAAAAGAGCTTTTTGAGCGCGCGCCAAGAATAATAACTGTGCGCGCAAAAGAAGGTGTTGAATCAACAGCACAGATTATGGAATACGCACGCGATGCAGGAAGAAGCCGCTCTGATTTAAACGAAATTGCAGTCTGGGAAGAAAGCATAAATGTCTTAGGAAACGAGCTTTTCTACATGCAGGCAATACACCAGGAATCAGATGTTGTGCCTGAAAACATAGATGCTATAAGAGCCATGACAGGACTTACAGAAGATGCAGTAAGAAGCATGATAAAAACAGACACAGCATTAAAACTTAAAAAATGGTGGTAATTTGGTATCCTTAGAACAGCATCTGGCAGATGCTAATTGCGATGAAAAACTAAAAAAGCTGATAATTCTTTTAAGCCAACAGGCAAAACCCATAAAAGACGCGTTTGTAGAAAACCAGGATTATGCAGGAACCACAAACATGCATGGTGACAACCAAATGGAGCTTGACAAGTGGGCAGACGAGCATCTGATAAAAATCTTGAGAGAATCACAATTAATAAAGACAATAGCCTCCGAAGAGCAGGAAGACATAATTGAAGTAATAACACCGGACAACAGCGGTTTCGGGGTAACCTTAGACCCTCTTGACGGCTCTTCTTTAATCGCTGTGAATCTCGCAGTGGGCACAATTATTGGTATCTATGGAGATGGAAATGTGCTTGAAAAAGGGAAAAACATGAAAGCCGCAGCGTATATACTTTACGGCCCGCTTACGGTTTTTGTATACACAATAAAAAACGGAGTCCACGAATTCGTGCTTGATGATAATGGCGAATTTGTTCTGTTGCGGGAAAACATAATAATGCCTGAAGGAAATCTTTACTCTCCTGGAGGGCTTAAAAAAGACCACACAGAAAAACACATAAAATTCATTCAAAAGCTTGAAGAAAACGGTCACAAGCTACGATATAGCGGCTCATTTGTCGCTGATTTTCACCAGATTTTAAGATACGGGGGCATATTCTCTTATCCTGCGCTAAAAGAAAAAGAAGACGGAAAACTACGCCTTTTGTTTGAGGCAAACCCAATAGGATTTATCGCACGGGAAGCAGGCGGTGAAGTAAGCACAGGCCTAAAAGACATACTTGAGATAACCCCTAAAGCCATTGACCAGCGAGTGCCTATTTATGTCGGAAGCAAAAGCAAGATAAAAGATCTTGAAGCGCATATGAACAAGGAAGAAGAAAAAGAATTAAGAGGTGTTTATGATGACAACTAATTGTAATCCTTTGCCGGGCGGCGTTATTTTTGATGCCCTAAAAGACAAGAATGCAATAATAATGGCTTCAAACATACGGTTTGTGCCGGGAGTCGCAAAAGGTATGCTAAAAGCCGCAAAAGACACAGACACGCCACTTTTGATTGAAATCGCAAGGTCTGAATCCAATCTTGACGGCGGATACACCGGAAACACACCCAAAATGTTTGCTGATTTAATAATAGACACAGCAACGGAAGTGGGCTTTACAAAATGGGCGCTTCATGCAGACCATATAGGTATCAAAAAAGGCGATGAAAAAGAAATAGAAGACACAAAAAAACTCATACTTGCACAAATTGAAGCCGGATTCACATCCTTTGCAATAGATGCATCCCACATATTCAACTTTGACGGAAAAACAGCTTTAGAAGAGCTTGAAGGAAACATAAAAGCAACAACAGAAATTGCAGGATTCATAAAAGAAGAATGCGAAAAAAGAGGGCTTGAAAACTTTGGCCTTGAAGTAGAAGTCGGTGAAATCGGGCGAAAAGACAACGCGGGATTTATAGTTACAACTGTCAAAGAAGCAGTGACTTATCTAAACGAACTCAACAGCAAAGGCATTTATCCGCACACAATTGCAATTGCAAACGGCTCCACACACGGAAACATTTACAAAGATGGTGTTGTTGTGGCGCAAAGCTCAATAGATATTGAACAGACAAAAAAAATAGCAGAAGTATGAAAAAAAGAAGGCATAAAAACAAGGATTGCCCAGCACGGAATCACAGGAACCCCTCTTGAAATTATTGCAACCCAATTT
>DAOVNB010000041.1 GCA_030630425.1 archaeon
CTGCTTGCTTACAAGAAGTATCTCTTCTGTTTCCCGAACAGCGCGCGAGTCAACAATTTTTCCGGTCTTATCTGTAACCTGAAGATTTATAATGCCTTTTCCACCCCGCCTTGTTATGCGGTAATCATCAATAGCCGTCCTTTTGCCATAACCGCGTTGTGTAACTGTAAGTATTGCTTTTTCAGGATCAAGAATTGTCATACCGATAACTTTATCGCCGGCAGAAAGCCTTATTCCTTTAACCCCTGCGGCAGTGCGCCCCATTGAACGAACATCTTTCTCGTTGAACCGTATTGCTTTTCCTTCCCTTGTCGGTATAAGTATATCTCTTGTGCCGTCGGTCTCCCGCACTTCAACAAGCATATCACCGTCACGAAGAGTTATGCCGCGGATTCCGCCCTTCCGTGGTTTTGCAAATGCCGACGCTGGTGTCTTTTTGACAACACCTTTCTTTGTTGCCATAATAATGAAATGCTCATCGTCAAAATTGTTCGACCTTAAAATAGCGCATACTTCTTCCCCATCCTTAAGATTCAAAAGGTTTGTGACTGCCCGGCCTTTTGAATACCTTGTGCCTTCAGGAATCTGGTACACTTTAAGCCACCTGACCTGACCTGTGCTTGTAAAAAACAAAAGATAGTCATGCGTGTTTGCAGTAAATATGTCTTTTATGTGATCTTCTTCCTTTGTCGCCATGCCAATAACGCCTTTGCCGCCTCTTCGCTGCGCCTTGAACTCATCCTGTGACATGCGCTTAACATACCCTGTGTTTGTGATTGCGATTGTGACATTCTCTTTTTCTATAAATGCCTCGTCATCCATCTCGCCTTCAGCAGCATCCTCTATCTTTGTAAGCCGTTCACGGCCGTATTTGTCCCGGATTTCAAGAAGCTCTTTTTTGATTATCGCAAGAACCTTCATTCTGTCCGCAAGTATCGCAGTATACTCTTCAATCTTTTGGAGAAGCTCTTTGTATTCATTATCTATCTTTTCGCGCTCAAGCCCGGTAAGTCTCTGGAGCTGCATTGTAAGTATGGCGTCAATCTGGATTTTTGATAAAGAGAATCTCTCTGTAAGCCGTTCGTGCGCTTCTTCCCTGTTTTTCGATGATTTTATTATCTTTATTGTCTCATCAATATTCTCAAGAGCAATTCGAAGGCCTTCAAGTATGTGTGCCCGTTCTTTTGCTTTTTTAAGCAGGTATTCGGTTCTTCGAGTAACAACCTCAAACCTGTGATCCACATAGCATTGGAGAATTTGGGGCAGGGTAAGTATTCTTGGCTGGTTGTCCACAAGCGCAAGATTTATCATGCCGTATGTTATTGACATATCTGTATGCTTGTAAAGCTGATTCAATACAATTTCAGGTGTTGCTGTTTTTGTAAGCTCAATCACTACCCTCATGCCTTCCCTGTCAGACTCATCGCGCAAATCCCTGATTCCTTCTACTTTTTTGTCATTTGCAAGATGCGCCATTGTCTTTATGAGATTGGCCTTGTTCACCTGGTATGGAAGCTCAGTTATTATTATTCTTGTTTTATCCTTTTTCTCCTCAACTTCAGCCACAGCCCTAACATTTACCTTCCCGCGACCTGATCTGTATGCTGAAATTATTCCTGACCGCCCGCAAATACGCCCCGCTGTCGGAAAATCAGGACCCTTTACAATGCCTGCAAAATCATCAGCAGTTGTTTCAGGATTATCTATAAGTATAATTGTTGCATCAATAATCTCGCGTAAATTATGCGGCGGTATCTTTGTCGCCATACCGACAGCAATACCTTCAGAACCATTTACAAGCAAGTTCGGAATCATTGAAGGAAGAACAACAGGCTCTTTTAGGGTGTCATCAAAATTAGGGGAAAAATTAACAGTTTCCATATCTATATCTTTTAGCATCTCTTCTGCGATTTTTGCCATCCTGACTTCTGTATAACGCATAGCTGCTGCCGAATCACCGTCAATGGAGCCAAAATTACCATGGCCGTCAACTAAAGTATGATTTAAAGAGAAATTCTGCGCCATCCGAACAATTGTATCATAAACAGCAGTATCGCCGTGCGGGTGGTATTTACCCAAAACCTCACCAACTACCCTCGCAGACTTTTTGTGCGGCTTATTTGATGCAAGCCCAAGCTCATGCATTGCAAATAAAACTCGCCTGTGCACCGGCTTTAGCCCATCACGCACATCAGGAAGCGCTCTGCCCACAATGACACTCATGGAATAATCAAGATATGCCTTTTTCATCTCACGAGATATTGCAACAGGCAGAATCTGGGAAGTTGTTTTAGGGGTATACTCTTCCTCTTTTCCATTTGCATCAGTTTTATCTTCATCCATCTAAATCACTTAATAATTATATGTCGAGATTCACAACATTCTTTGCATTTTCTTCTATGAATTTTCGCCTCGGTTCTACCGCATCGCCCATAAGCATGCTGAATGTCTGATCAGCCTCAATTGCATCTTCAATCGTGATTTGCTTTAATGTCCTTGATTCCGGAGCCATAGTGGTATCCCAAAGCTGTTTTGGATCCATCTCACCCAATCCTTTATACCTTTGTATGGTTACGCCCGGCCCACCTACTTCTTCAAGTTTTGCCTGCTTCTCTCCATCAGAATAAACATAATGCACTGCCTTTCCTTTCTGTATTTTGTAAAGCGGCGGCTGCGCAAGGTATACATGCCCTTCTTCTATAAGTTCCATCATATACCTAAAAAAGAATGTAAGAAGCAGTGTGCTTATATGCGCGCCGTCAACATCAGCGTCAGTCATAATAATTATCTTATGATACCTTGCCTTATCCATTGTAAACTGTTCCGAAATTCCGGTGCCGATAGCGGTTATAAGCGCGCGAATCTCCTCATTTTGTATCATTTTGGTAATAGCTGCTTTTTCCACATTAAGTATTTTTCCGCGCAAAGGAAGTATTGCCTGAGTATCACGCACACGGCCCTGCTTTGCACTTCCGCCTGCAGAATCCCCTTCCACGATGAAAAGCTCGCATTTTGAAGCATCTTTCTCAGAGCAGTCAGCAAGTTTTCCGGGGAGCGTTGTTGATTCCAGCGCACTTTTACGCCTAACAAGCTCCCTCGCCTTTTGCGCAGCAATTCGCGCAGTTGCAGCAGAAGTTATTTTTCCGACAATTGTCTTTGCAACTGTTGGGTTTTCCTCATAGAATTCAGAAAGCTTCAAAGACACAGCAGACTCTACAATGCCCTTGATGTCTGCATTTCCAAGTTTTGTCTTAGTTTGTCCCTCGAACTGCGGCTGGGGGATTTTTAAGCTCATAACAGCAGTAAGCCCCTCGCGCATGTCCTGTCCTGTTATATCAACAGAATCTTTCAAAAGCTTGTTTTTCTTTATGTAAGTATTTGTGACTTTAGTAAGCGCTGCCTTGAATCCGGACACATGGGTTCCGCCTTCAATTGTGTTTATGTTATTTACAAAAGATATAAGTGTCTCTGTGTAGCCCGTGGTATATTGAAGAGCAATCTCCGTCTCAATATTGTTATCTTTAGACTCAAGATAAATAGGATTTTCATGAAGCGAAGTCCTTGTTTTATTCAGGTCAGAAACAAGAGACTCAATGCCGCCCTCAAAGCAATATTCTTTTTTAAGACCGCTTCTCTTGTCTTCAAAATCAAGAGCAAGACCTTTATTCAGATATGCAAGCTCTTTTATCCGGGGAATTAGCGTATCGCTGTCAAAAATGATTTCATCGAAAATTTCTGCATCAGGGAAAAAGGTAACTTTAGTGCCCGTTGTGCCTGTATCTCCAATCACTTTAAGTTCTGTTGCCTTCTCGCCTCTTGAGTATTTTTGATGGTGTATTTTGCCGTCCCGTTTTATTTCAAGTTCAACCCATTCGGATAATGCGTTTACAACAGAAACACCAACTCCGTGAAGCCCGCCCGAGATTTTGTATGTGCTGTTGTCAAACTTGCCTCCCGCATGAAGCTTTGTCATAACAATCTCAACAGCAGGCACTTTGTATTTTGTATGCATCCCAACAGGAATCCCTCTGCCGTTATCAATCACAGTCGCAGAGCCGTCAGTATTTACAGAAATGCTTATCTTAGTGCAAAACCCTGCAAGAGCCTCGTCTATGCTGTTGTCTAGTACTTCCCATACAAGATGGTGAAGCCCTCTTTTTCCCGTGCCCCCGATATACATCGCAGGCCGTTTGCGAACAGCTGATAAGCCTTCCAATACCTTTATCTGGTCTGCGCCATAGTCTTTTTCTGCCATATAATTCACTTTTTCGTATAAGTATTATCTATAATTTTATATCTTAAAAATACCAATCTCTCAATTAATCAGTTTTATAAAATTTGCTATTTTTTTAAAGAACAAAAACATGTCCAAAAACGCAAATAGATGTGTTATTTCACCCCTAAAAACCCATAGTATTTTTTAGCCGCAAATGTTTATATAGGTTTGGTGTTGTTTGGCTAAAAAAGAATTATTTATTAAAAAACGAAAATTTTGCCTAAAACACAATAAATGTGTTAATAATTAGCTCAACGAAGGTCATGCTTTGCCTATAATTGCTTTTCTTTCTTAGGTATAATGAGATGCGCAACATCGGGATATTTTTCTTCAATTTTTTCTTCAATCCAATCATCAAAGTTACTTACAACTCGTCATGGCGCGCCCGACTGCCTTAAAATCTTCAAGCAATGTGCTCATCATATCCGCGTTATAGCCGGCAACAGACGGATGATACTGCGGACTTATTTTTATGCACCCAAACAAACTATTCACCGTGTATGTTTTGCCATGTGCCTCGCTGATTCTTTCTTTTCTAAGGCCGTATTTTTCAAAAATAAACGCGCATGCAAACCGCCCCAAAGGAACAAGGACTCTTGGGCTAATAATTGAAATCTGGCGGTCAAGGTATGGCTTGCATGCGTTAATCTGTTCTTCTGTCGGGTCATTGTTATGAGGCGGCTTGCATTTCACAATGCTTGTTATGTATGTGTCTTTTCGCAAAAGATTAATGGAACTCAACAGTTTATTCAGTATTTCGCCTGCTTTTCCTATAAACGCCCTCCCTGTCAAATCCTCGTTATATCCCGGTGCCTCGCCAATGAGCATCACATCTGCATCCAGATTGCCCCTGTCTGTAAGCGGTTTTATTCTTGTCCTGCACAGGTCGCATTTTTTGCAGTTTCTGATTTCGTCTTCCAAGATCTCAATTGCTTCTTTTTTGTCCACAGTTCTCACTCTTATTGCACTTAAGCACAGGAGTCATTAAACCCACATTCAAATCCCTGGCAATTACAGCGCATTTTGCAATCAACAGAAAATAGATATTGGCATCAATATCGCTTAAACGCTCATAATTTCCCTGCCCTTTGGATATGACCATATCAACGCTTTTCAGATAATTGACAGATTCCATGTATTTTGCGCTTTTAGAAAGAAACTCCCCGTCAAGTGTCTTGATTTCAACATATTTCAGGCAGCTCAGGCCAACAGCATCAGCATCAGTCATGGTTGCGTCATTGATTATGGGTTTTGCTTTAACAAAAAAATGAATTATGCACTCTTTATTAAGTGTTCTGATTTTTTCAACCAGTAACCGGTCAATCACTATTTCACCGGAGTTGTCTGCAAAATAGGCAATCACCTTTGCATCCATAACATCTTTTTTAAATTTGCCATAATCATTTATTGCAAAATCTTCCTTCAAAATCCTGTTTATTGTTTCAGTAAGGTTGTAATCAGAATTTGCCGCAAAATCCATTATGTTTCCTGCAATTGCCGCCTTTACAGCAGTCAAAAGCGAATCTTTCGAATCCCTCATAGTATTTTTCAATGTGGGCGCAAGGCTTAAAGCATGCTCATTATCCCTTTTCTTTATTCCCTCATACGGGTCTTCAATTCCTGTTATATCAGATATTTTTTCATAAACAAGTCTTGCAAATTCAGGCGGCTTTTTGTCCAAATCAATCTCTGAAAACATTTTCATAACTTCTTTTACTGCCTTTTCCTGTACTTGCGAGTCAGAAACAGACAGCTTTAAAACCTTTATTGCCTGATTCAAAAAACAAGGCAAGCATTCAATATATGTTTTCATATAAATCCCTCAATTAAATTATTCCCTCGCAAGAAAGCTTGGATGCGATTTTATCAAACAGCGCTTCAAACTTCGGGTTAAAAACAACAACA
>DAOVNB010000175.1 GCA_030630425.1 archaeon
AATTTGTTCCAAAAACTGATAGCTCTTTGGTTTCAGAACAGACATTATTGAATTATTTTGAATTTTTTCACTTAATAGAAAAAGATTTTGTTGAATTGTAATAGTTTTAAAGGACATACGGTCCTTTAAACCAATTTTTATTTCTAATCCCCTAAAAACTATTCTATGAACAGATTCAAACTCGTCTCGAAATTCAGGCCAACAGGAGATCAGCCAAATGCTATTAAATCATTAGCCGACGGTATTTTAAAGCACAATTTCAAGAAACAGACCCTGCTTGGGGTCACAGGTTCGGGGAAAACATTTACCGTAGCAAATGTAATAGAAACGGTCAAAAAACCAACACTTGTCATAACCCATAACAAAACATTAGCGGCCCAGCTTTACAATGAATTCAAGGAATTTTTCCCAAACAACCGCGTTGAGTATTTTGTAAGCTATTATGACTATTACCAGCCTGAAGCATATATTCCGAAGACAGATACATATATTGCAAAAGACGCGTCAATCAATGAGAAGATAGATAAGTTGAGGTTGTCTGCTACCCGTTCTTTGTTGTCCGGGAAAGATGTTATTGTTGTGGCATCGGTTTCATGTATTTACGGTCTTGGTTCTCCTGAAGACTATAAAGATATGGCTGTAGTTCTTGAAAATAACATGGATATTTCAAGAGAAACCATTATACGCAATCTTGTTGACATACAGTACGAAAGAAATGACATTGAGCGAAAACGCGGGCAGTTTAGGGTCAAAGGAGATACAATAGAAATACATTTAAGCTATGAAGATATTGTGGTTCGAATTGAGATGTTTGGGGATGATATAGAAAAAATATCATATATAGATCCGGTAACAAGTGTTATTATAAGAGAGCTTAATAATATCATGATATTTCCTGCAAAGCATTTTGTCATGCCTGAAGAAAAAACACAGCAAGCAATCGAGTCAATAAAAAAAGAGCTAAAACAACAATTAAAAACACTTCTAAAAGAAAATAAATTAGTTGAAGCGCAAAGATTAGAACAGAGAACTAATTACGATATAGAGATGCTAAATGAAATCGGTTACTGTCCAGGCATTGAAAATTACTCATGGCATTTTGACAGAAGGGCTAAAGGACAGCCGCCATCAACACTTATTGATTTTTTTGGGGATGATTTCTTAATTGTGATTGATGAATCTCATGTATCTCTGCCACAGCTTCGCGGTATGTATTTCGGCGATTACGCAAGAAAAAAAAGCCTTGTTGAACATGGTTTCAGGCTTCCGTCTGCTTATGATAACAGGCCTTTGAAGTTTGAGGAGTTTGAAAAGCGCATAAAAAATATTTTGTATGTTTCAGCAACACCAAGCGATTTTGAAAAAGAACAAAGCATAAATATTACAGAGCAGCTTGTAAGGCCAACAGGTCTTTTAGACCCTGAGATTATAATCAGGCCATGCAAGGGACAGGTAAAAGACCTTATAGGCGAGGTCAAAAAGCAGGCAAAAAAGGGTTTAAGAACACTTGTTACCACACTTACTAAAAAGCAGTCAGAACAGCTTTGCGACTTTTTAAGCGAAAATGATGTGCGCGTCAAATATCTTCATTCTGATATCGATACGCTTGAGCGGGTGGATATCATAAGAGATTTGCGCATGGGTGAATTTGACTGCCTTGTTGGTGTTAATCTTTTAAGGGAAGGCCTTGACATGCCAGAAGTATCCTTGGTTTTGATACTTGATTCCGATAAAGAAGGATTTCTAAGAAATGCCACATCATTGATACAGACAATAGGAAGGGCTTCAAGAAACGCAGAAGGAAGAGCCATACTTTATGCGGACAAAATGACCAAATCAATAGATAAGGCCGTATTTGAAACTAAAAGGCGAAGAAAAATACAGGAAGAATACAATAAAGAGCATTATATCGTGCCAAAGACAATCACAAAGGCAGTTCATGAATGCATAGTTGTTGATGAGAAAAAAGAAATTGATTATTCAAAAGTGCCAAAAAACGAGCTTGCATTTGTCATATCAGAACTTGAACAGGAAATGAATGTGGCGGCAGAAGCGCTTGAGTTTGAAAAAGCAGCCAAATTGAGAGACCACATTAAAGAATTAAAGGCTAAAATTAACTACCAGCCGTAGTGCTTTGCTCTTGAGTATTTAAGTGACTTCATAGCGTGCATGACATCTTTTCTTAAAAGATGCTTTTTTTTAGATGTCATTTTTACAAGAATCTTGAAAACTCCAAAAATTCCTACTTTTGTCATGTTTTCAGGGAAAAGATCTGCAACTTCATCAAGTTCTTTTTTATTGAGTTTGTAAAATGCGCTTTTACATTTTAGAAGTTTGGGATAGTCCGGAAATTCTTTTTTCCAAAGCTTGTTGTATTTCAAGAGCATTTTAGCAGAAACATCTTCTTTTTCAATTGCTTTTTTTGCTGTCTTTGCCGCAAATTTTCCGGACACTATTGCCAGCTGGGTGCCGCCTTCAAACATGGGGGATGTAAATCCCGCAGCATCGCCTACAAACATAAGCGATTCTTCAACAGTTTTAGGCACAGGGCCGCTTATTGGTATTAGACCCCCAAATGTTTTAACTGCATTTTTTTTAGGGATTGTAAGATAATCAAGGAACCTGTCAAGATTATCCATTGCTTTTTTGCCTTTCTCTTTTGATACAAGACCGATGTTTGCAAAATTATTCTCTTTTGGTATTACC
>DAOVNB010000071.1 GCA_030630425.1 archaeon
GGATATTTTTCTTCCAGGTCATTTACAATATCTCTTACAGACCATCTGAATGATTCTGATGCATAAGGACATTCGCCGAAATTAACATCAAAACCTTTAAGTATGCAATAAAGCGCGCATTCTTTTTCAGGTACATCCCTTAAAGGTTTTATTCGCGGGACGAATTTTTTATCTTCTGCTACAAATGCCTTGGCACCAATGCGTGCGCCTCGAAGAATATCGCCTCTTATATAGTTTGCCATTATGGACTGGACCTCGTCATCAAGATTATGGCCTATTGCAACTTTGTTGGCGCCTATTTCCCTTGCCTTTTCATTTATGAGCTTGCGCCTGAAAACGCCGCAGTAAGTGCATCCGTTAAGTGTCTTGTCCTTGTTTTTCGCCATTATTTTATCAAGTGTTTTTCCAATTTCTTTTTTGAAAGAGACTATGTGCAGCTCAATACCTAAATTTTCGCAGAATTTTTTTGCATCAGGAATGCTTTTATTGCGGTAATCTTTTATTCCCTCATCTACAAGTATCGCAGATAACTTAAGCGCTCTTGCCTTTGACAATTTTTTTAAAGTATATAGAAGCATTGAGGAGTCTTTCCCGCCTGAAAAGCCTACAGCAATATGTTCGCCTCTTTTCAAAAGATTATTGTCTCTGATTGTCTTTGAGACAGTCTTTTCAACTGATTTTAAGAAATGGTCTTTGCATAGGGCGCGGCCCTCATAAATCCTTTCGATTACTGCTTTTTTCCCACATGTTGTGCATTTCATGAGTAATAGTTGGTGTGTTGGTTTTTTATTTTCAATGTATGAGAATTAAAATTATTAAAAAATCTTTTAGCCTGTATTATTCGCATTCGATTGTAAACTTAAGTTTTCCTGCAACTGTTTTTGTCTCAAGTATTTTACAGTCTGTGGGTGATGTTGTTAGAAATACAACATACAGCATTAAGAGAATTTAGCGAAGCCAATTTGGGCGAAGCGCGTTAGCCCGGAGCCACATATCCGCTGTTAGGCGGTAGTTTTTTGGTTTCTAATATATTCCTTTATATCAAATTGTTTTAAGTCTAATCCTTTTTTGAGATATAATGGATGATGTGGGTGGCCATCTTTGCTTTTTTTGCCTATCGTATACCACACAATATCAGATTTACAAGTTAACTCATATATATCTTTTAAGCATTCAATAAGATATTCTCTTTTGTTAATAAGAGTTCCCCATGCCGCCCAAATATCATGTTTTCCATTTTTTAATATTGATTTAATGTGTCTTAAATTTTGTTGGTGTAATTTTTTATTACTCTGTTCATGAAGGTCATTTGGGTCAGTTGCTCTTTGAGGATACACATTTATCATTAACCATGAAGCATAACCAAGATCATATGAAAAACTCTTTACTGATTTGATTGTCCTATCAAGATTGTTAGGTTCAGCTGTGCTAGGATTGATCCCAATACAAATAAGGGTCTTGCTTCTTTTTTCCCCTAAAAGAAATCTTGCATCATTATTTTTTGTTTTTTCGTAAATCCAGTTATTTTCCATAATCTTATTCGCCTAATACCTGATTATTGTTATTCGCACTCGATTATGAGCTGGAGTTTGCCGTCAACTGTTTTTGTCTCGATTATCCGGCAGTCTGTTGGCGCAGATATTGTTTCATTGTCCTGCGGTGTGGGTGTTGGGCCTATGACTTCCTGCGCCCCCCATGGGAAAAGCTTTACCTGCTCTGTTTTTGCATCAACAACTGCAACGGATTTCAATGTCATTGATTCCCTGTATCCGGAATATACCGGTACAACATAGTAGAAACCGCCCTTTATTTTTTTGAATAATGGCTGTAATGCGTACCAGTCACTGTAAAGGGATATTTCGCCCCGAACATCTGCCAATGCCCTTTCAGGGCCTATAAGACCTAAAGCACGGGTATCGTAAATTGTGACCTCGCCGTATTTTTCGCCTTCAGTCTCTATTTCTATGTATTGTGTTATTGCTTTTCTTGTGGGGCCTTCGGGCTCAAGCTGTACAAGACCGTAGGTTCTGCCATCCGGCTTGTCATACTGGAAATATATATTTCTTGCAATCTCAAAAACATTTTCATGCTTAAAATGATAGTTTAAAAAACCTTGCCATGTTGCATATTTTGCCCACCGGTCAACGCGATATTCGGCGTAATCCTCGTCAATTAATACCTGATTGTTTAAAAGCCATTCAGGCGCATTTCCTTCTTTGATTTGCTTTTCTGTGTATAGTGTTGTTTTCCCGTTGTTTTCAAGAACAATGACACCTACTTGTGTTGTGTAGAACTTTGTTATAAATATTGTCGGAATATCGAGCTTCACAGGCGCAAACCATACCGGGCTTCCTTCATTGTCGTGGGCGAAAACCGTGTCACCGTAAATGAAATAAGGATGAGAGACCCATAATTTGAATCCAATATCCCTTATTTTTCCGGTCAGTAATTGATAAGCGAATTGGGGAATTCCTTTTCTTTCTTCTGAGTATTCTATTGTCTCTTTTATCTTTGTCCTGTCTGAAGGGTTTTGGGCGTTTACAATAATGTATGCCGGGGATGGTTCTCCATTGTTTGCGAATCTTGTGGGCTCATAGGCCATGACCCAATAAAGGGTATTATTGATAGAATAAATTCCGTCCCAGTCAGTTGAAAGCCTCCAGCCGGTTTCTGTTACCATTGTTTTTGGAACCTGAAGCGCATACTCTTGGGCTACAATTCTCATGTCTTTTATGTCGTCCCAATGAATTATCGTTATGTCTGATGCTTCTGTGCTTTCGTGTGTTACGCGAGTTATATCATTCATGTTATACCATCCAACTTCCATGGGTGGTGAGAAAATAGCGGTAAGTAAACCAAGAAACACGAGAACCAATGCTGTTGCGGTTATTATCTTATGTTTGGGCATTTTTATTGTTTCGATGCTGTCTTTTGCCAGTGATTCTTTTATTGTGCTTATCTTTATGTTTTTAAGGAGGCCGGTTAAAAAAAGCCGTGCAATAACCGCAAAGACAAGCCCGCCTAAAGGACTTATAGTTATGATGATTGCTCCTACAAGCCAGCTTAAAAGAAGATCTCTTATGATTCTTTTTTTTGTGAATTTACAGATGAAGCCGAATACGGTAATTCCGCCCACAAGCAAAGCCCAAACTGTGTAGAATCCTAAAAATCCAAGAGAAATGAATAATTCAGGCCACATAATTAATATATTGTGCGTGGAAGTTTATATTTGGGTGGGTTATTTGCCGCTGTGGCCTAATCTCTTTTTGTGTTTTCTTTTGCGCCCAAGAGCTATTGGGGATGTAGCAGTTATGGCAATAGCGGATAATGCACCAAGGTTGGAAGTTGTGTCGCTTGCTGTAGATGGGGGACGGGCGTTTTGCATGCGGGGGTATTTTTTCCTGTGTGGTTTGATGTTTATGTATTTTCATTGGTCACTATATGAAATCCCATGCCCGACACATTAAAGATTACCGTGGGGTCATTTGGCCCGTCATTAGAAACCGCGGAATTTACTTCAGTTATATTAAGTTCGTTGTTTTCATCTCTTGTAATATGGTATACATGAGGTGTTCCGAAATTAATATCCTCTTTGTAATGGCGCGAGAACACTAAGTCTTGAACATTTTCCATGCCGGTTCCAAGCTTTATGTTCATCATCTCCACAATCTCGCCATTGATTTCATTTTTTATGGAATTATATACTGCATTAGGGTCGTCATCACCGACAATTGTGCTTGATATGTTGTGCAGCATTTCCCATTTTGCCTTTACCCGGTCATCGTTTATATTGGAGCTAAGTGTCATGTTTGCAAGTTCTATAGGATTCCCTTTAATCTTTTTGCCAAATTCATATGTTGTATCCCCTCCTTCAACAAGTTTTTGTGTGTCTGTATATGCTGGTTTTATTATGTTTTTCTGTGACTCGCCGGAGTCTTTTCCATGTCCTTTGTTGCCTTTTTTCGTTAGTTCAAATGTTCCTAAAGGTATGCTGGCATTTACATTTCCTGCTTTATCTTTCACATCAAGAGTATAATTGTTTGTTCCGGGGTTTTGAAGCATGTCTTCTATTACTAATGGAATCGGGTTTTGCGTACTGTTTGTCTTGTTGCTCTTAATTTTTATGCCGTCTCTTTTAAGTGTCCAGTTTGAATTTTCGCTTAAGTTCAGGAGAAACTGGATGGTGTTGTTTTTGAAGAGGTTTAGGGATGTTGTTTCGTTGAATCCGACAAGATATGGGGCAATTGTGTCTACATCTATTGCTCTGTTTAGTGTAGAGTTCCTGCCATATTCTGTTGTTATTTCAAGGGCGATGTTGTTTGTGCCTTCAGTTAAGTTCTTATGGATTTCCGTTATTGTGCCTGTTGAATAGGTTTCATTTGTCGCGACAACAACATTGTTGACTTTAAGAGTGTAATTGGTTTCATCCCCGCTCCTGTTTGCTATTATTCTTGCGTCATTTTTTTTGCTGTCGCTGTCAAGAGTAATCAGTTCCAGGTAAAGGTCTTCTATTTTTGGGGGTATTTCAGATGCTGGCGTGTATATAAAGTTTAAATTTTTTGTAGAATTTTCAAAGCTTATAGACCAATTGCTTTCGCCTGTTGATTCAAGTTTTGTAACTGTTCCGTCTATCCATGCCTGGAGATTATCTCCCTCAAATACCGTATTTCCAGGATTGAATGGATCCGTGCCGTTGAATATGTTTTCGTCGTACCAGAATTCTCCGCCAAATTCAGATAATGGAACATTTTTATACTGTGCTGCAACTTCTCCTGTTGATTGGTTGAATACCGTAATTGTGAGATTACTGTCGGTAGTAACATTTGTCATTGTTCCATA
>DAOVNB010000067.1 GCA_030630425.1 archaeon
GGTGGAGATTCCTTTAGAAAAAGTTCCCATACACCAATACGACATAATAAAAAAATGCAACCATGCAAAAAAACCAGTAATAACAGCAACGCACATGCTAAATTCTATGATAGAAAACCCGCGCCCGACAAGGGCAGAAGTGACAGATGTCGCAAACGCAATACTTATAGGGACTGATGCAGTCATGCTTTCAGGAGAAACTGCAAAGGGCAAATATCCGGTTCATTCTTGTAAAATAATGAGCAAAATTGCCTTAGAAATTGAAAATAAAATAACTCCTCGCTTAAAAGATAAAATAAACAATAAAAATATCCCACAAATTGTAAGCCACTCTGTCGCTCTTGCTGCAACAACGCTGAATGCAAGAGCAATTGCAAGTTTCACAGAAACAGGAAATACCGCGTGCATGCTTTCAAAATACAGGACTCCGATGCCCATATACGCACTTACGCCAAAAGAAGAAGTATTGCGAAAACTGGCACTCATGTGGGGCGTTTTTCCGCTATACTTAGAAGAACACAATGACTTAAGAAAAATGGTCAAAAACGGCGTTTCTCTCTTAAAAAAACTAAACCATGTAACCTCCGGCGACTACATATTATTGACCGCAGGAACAGACATAGGAACACCGGGCACAACCAACTTCGCAGAGATTGTAAAGATTGAATAATTGCTTTGTATATTTTTAATTAATTTTACCCACCAAGACACCCCTATTTTCCTCTTTTGAACACTCAATTATTCTCTCTGCAAGTTCGCAATCTTTTTTATCTTTCTTAAAATGTCTTTAGGAAACATATATTTCGTTTTTATCTGGTTTGAAACCAGACATTTTCTGAAAACAGGATAAGATTTAAATATATTGACAGTATAAATGCATATTAAGTGATTTAATCACTTAATAATGGTAATTACAATGGCAAATATTAAAAGCGAAACATTGACATTAGAAAAGAGATTGGCAGAATCAAGATACAAGGGATTCTTGGATCGTATTAAAGACGGAGAGGTTTCATGCAATGTAAATGCCAGGTTTATTGCATATAAGTATGATTTTGACATGTCATGCATAACTGAAGCGTTGACTGTTGGCCACAGAAAGAATTTCAATCATGCCCTACAACAAATAAAAGAAGGGAATTTGGTATACCGGGTATCCGCAATAACAGCGCACAAAACATATGGCTTTGTTCCTGAAGGCTTTGAAAATTTTGATGCTGCTCTTAAAAGCGCCGTCAAGGAAGGCGCAAAAAAAGCATTTGAAAACAACATCCAACAAGTGGAATATGGAGAGTTAGATTCTGTTGATGCCGCAATACATCTTTCCAAAAAATACAACATCCCAATTTCAGACCTTGGTGATGCGCTTAAAAAACGGATCGAAAACTTAAGCGAGCAACATGAGATTGCTCCGGGAGAGCTTATATCTTATTTAAGAGGAGCGGGGCTCTATAACGGCGAAAAATATCTGAAATACCCTTACCTGATCCTCACAATAGAAAACGGCATTTTAAGCAATGAAAATAAGGCTAGAAAATTGGCTAAAAAATACGGGTTTCCGGAAGAGGAAATAGATCAGGCAATACTGTCCGGAAAGAATCCGTCAATAATTCCAAACAGAACATTGCGCGCAAAATACGAAAACCTTGAAAGAATCATGAATGAAATATACTGTGATGTAATAAATAGCTCAAACACAGACATGTTTCGGAAATACATGGAAACTATGGAACTGGCAGAAAGTGTGTGCAAAATAGATTTCACTGAAGAAGACATCCAAACGGGTTACGATATTGGCGTCGAATTCTATAAAGCTCTTAAAGAAATACCCGAAACCACATTTGAAAAAATACCCGCAGATTATGGACTTGCGCTTGCATACAAAACAGCCATCATTGCCAAAAAACACCTTACACAAAAAAACATCAGCGAGCTTACAGAAACAAAACCAACAACCATAGCCACCAGATATAAGCACATAGAAGAACTTGTGGGATTTAATAAAGCACCCATACCGGTAAATTCACATCACACATAAAACCATATATAAATGCGTAATAATAATAAAAACATAGAAAAAGTATGTCATGAAACATTGGTTCATACCCCGCCTTAAAAGACGGGGCTTGTTCAAGTTTCAAGCCTTCGAATGTTTCCCTCCGCAGTAAACTGCGGAGTTTCAACAATTCAAAGTGACGACTATGAACCTGCGCACTCACATAAAAAAGCTTGACGCTGAAAAAAAGATCAAAAGAATAAAAAAGGAAGTCTCAACCAAATACGAGGCCGCAAACATCTTGGCAGAACTTGATGGAACGCCTGTAATTTTCGAAAACATAAAAGGTCACAAAATGCAGATTGCAGGAAACCTCAACTCCTCAAGAGATCTTGTAGCAATGGCGCTCGGGACAGAAAAAGAAAAGCTTCTGAACTTAATGTCAAAATCAATAAACAATCTTAAGGCTCCAAAAACAGTAAAAACAGCCCCGTGCCAGGAAGTTATTGAAAAAGACATAGATCTTGGAAAGCTTCCGATAATGACTTATCTTAAGGAAGATGGGGGACCGTATATCCCGTCTGCAATAATTGTTGTAAACGACAAAGAGCTTGGAAGAAATGTATGCTTCCACAGGATGATGCTCATTGGAAAAGACACACTTTCCGTCCGCGTTGTTGAAAACCGGGGAACCCACAATGCGCTTGAAAAATCAAAAGGAAACCTTGAAGTAGCTATATGTATCGGAAACTCAACAGCAGTCCTTCTTGCAGCAGCAACATCAATAAAACCAAATGAAGACGAATTCGCGCTTGCAAACGCTATTGAAAAGACAGACCTTGTAAAATGCAAAACAGTTGACCTGGAAGTGCCTGCAGAATCAGAAATAGTGCTTGAAGGCGTAATGACAGACGAACTTGCAGATGAAGGCCCTTTTATGGATCTTACAGGAACACTGGACTTCGTAAGAAAACAGCCAACAATAAAGATAACTTGCATCACAAGAAGAAAAGATGCCATATACCAAACACTTTTACCCGGATTATCGGAGCATAAGATACTTATGGGAATGCCAAGAGAACCAACAATTTTAAATGAAATAAAAAAGGTAGCAAAATGCAAAAACATTCTTCTGACTAATGGCGGGAATTCGTGGCTCCATGCAGTAGTCCAGATTGAAAAAAGAAAAGCAGACGACGGCAAAAAAGCAATTGAAGCGGCATTTAAAGGACACAATTCCCTTAAGCTCGTAACAGTTGTAGATGACGACATAAACCCCTACGACCCGCTTGATGTCGAATGGGCGCTATCAACAAGATTCCAGGCAGCAAAGGACACAATAATTATGCTAAACCAGCCAAGCTCCTCTTTGGATCCATCAGCAGAAAAAAAAGACAAAGAAAAAACAAAAACATCCAAGCTCGGCCTTGATGCAACAATTCCCTGGGACAAAAAAAAGGACGAATTCAAAAAATCAGGATACAAAAAAATTGATTTGAAAAAATATATTTAAGGACGGTGTTTTTTTGAGTTTAGAGATTGAAATAGAGTTTTTAGTGCCTAATCTTACAACAATAGAAACACTATTAAAAAAAATAAATGCAGAACTCAAAGAAAAAACAATCTACAGAGACATCTATTTCAATAAAAAAGAATTTTACAACAATAACAGAATAAGACTAAGAAAAATAGAACGCACATACCCATCAAAAAACTCATCATCGCTTTTCACAAAAAAATCACCTAAAATTGAAAACGGAATACAGATTTCAGAAGAAAAAGAAACACAACCAAAATCATTTGATTGGGCGTACACTAAACTTGAAACAAAATATGGTTCCCCCATAATGGATGCTAAACTCGAGATAACCAATTACATTTTTGATGGCGCAACAATAAGCCTTAGAAACATAAAAAACTTTTTCAAATATGTAGAAATTGAAGCAGAGAACAAAGAAAAAATAAATGATATTATCACAAAGCTAAAAATAAAACCAAAAACCTTAAAAGAAGGTGCATTAAACAAAGTTCTGGAAATGAAAGGGCTGCCTAAAATAAAGGTATGATTCATGAAACTCGAAAAACAAGAAAAAGAAATCCTTGACGGAAAACACGGACACGCAGCCCAAAAATCAATGGAAATTTTAGCCGCGCTTGGAGAAATTTATGGCGCTGAAAACCTCATCCCGGTAAATTCTGTTCAGGTGGCAGGCGTATCATACCACAACTTAGGCGACGCTGGACTTGAATATTTAGAAGAGCTTGCTTTAGACGGCAAAGTCAAAGTCAAGACAACATTAAATCCTGCAGGAATGGATTTAATTGACTGGAAAAAACTCGGCATCTCAAAAGATTTTGCAGAAAAGCAGCTAAAAGTCATAAACGCTTTCAAAAAACTTGGAATTGAAACAACAGCAACCTGCACACCCTACTTAATTGGAAACAAGCCACAACAAGGAGACCATATCGCATGGTCTGAATCATCTGCGGTCTGTTTTGCAAACTCGGTTCTTGGAGCCCGCACAAACAGGGAAGGAGGGCCCTCAGCCCTTGCGGCTGCAATTATAGGAAAAACTCCAAAATACGGGCTTCATCTTGAAAAAAACAGGCAGGCGCAGGTAACAGTTGTTACCAACGCAAAAATCGAGACTCTTGATGATTTTAGCGCGCTTGGATACGCCATAGGAAAAAAGATAGAAAACAAGATACCGTACATCACAGGCATAAAAAACGCCGACGCAGACCAACTCAAAATTTTCTCTGCATCAATTGCAACCTACGGCGGCACTGCCCTTTTTTACATTGAAGGTATTACCCCCAAAAATACAGATATCCCAGAACAAAAAACAGAAATAACAGACCCAGATATCAAAAACGCGAAAAAGGCCCTGAATGACAATTGCGCTGTGGATTTTGTAGCGCTTGGCTGCCCCCATGCATCAATAGAAGA
>DAOVNB010000083.1 GCA_030630425.1 archaeon
ACCTCAATAATTGCTGCAACCCTAAAATCAATACCATTTGCCGTAAGCTGTTTATCCAAATTCTCATAATCTATTACAAGATCATTTTCTTTAATCATTTTTTCTATATTCTTTTTTCCTAACCTCATTTAAACACCTCATTTTAGACTTATAAAATAGCTATTTTCTTTTTCAACAAGCTGGCTTGTATCAACAAGACAGACACCTTTATTATTCCGCTTGATTGCGTAAATACAATCCCCACCAAAAGACAGTGCTGTTTTTTTCATTTTTTCAACTTCTTCTTTTTCAAGGTATATATTGTCTTTTGTTGTTGATTTGCATTCTATTATAAGTATTTTGCCGTTTTTTGCCGCCACCATATCCGGCTTTTTGCTGCCACCGGAACGGATTACACACCAACCTTTGTGTTCAAGATCTTTTTTAAGTTCTCGCTCAAAAACATACCCCTTTTTGTAGGCCATACAACATATAATACAACAAATAATATATTGATAAACACAACCAAAAGATATTTAAAGCAATACCACTATATTGTAGTTACAACAAGAACCAAAACAAATGCTTATAAAAATATACAATCAAAACATATTTACATATTATTGGGTCCCTATCAAGCGCGTTGAACCCGCGCAATGACTCTAGGATACCCTAATATGTTACATGCCTGTGTTTGTCAGTGCATTAAGGGCAGTGGGGATTGTCTGATGAAGATGCATGTTACACACAGGCAAAACACATGATTTTATGATATTCGAAAAAAATAACAATATAATAATCTCATTAAGTGTAAAAACACAACAACCAAAACAAGAAATAATAATTACAAAAAACAGGTTTGTGGTGTGTCTTAAATCAAAACCGGAAAAAAACAAGGCAAATACTGAACTTGTAAACATACTTAAAAAAGAATTTAAACAGCCGGCAATTATAATTTCCGGCCAAAAATCAAAAACAAAAAAAGTGTTGGTAGAAAATACAAACATGAATGAAGCAATAATTGTTTTAAAAAAACATCAAATTTAACATTTTCATTTACTGTAAAAAAGACAAAGAGAAAGACAAAATATAAAAAATACGAATAAAATTAAAAAACAAAAACAGTGAATTGATTACGTAAAATTAATTAAGTAAAATAAGCAAATTATAGTTCTTCATTCTATTGTTGTTCTGCCAAAAAAACGAGGTGTCAAAAATGGCAAAAATAGCACAAACATCAATAAAATATCTTATACGAGCAAAATTTCGAGCAGACGGCATGGTTGAAAAGCCGGATGTTATTGGGGCCCTTTTCGGTCAGACTGAAGGCCTTTTAGGACAGGACTTGGATTTAAGGGAACTTCAAAGAACCGGCCGGATAGGCAGGATTGAAGTGAACATAACCGTAGTTCAGGGCAAGGCAACAGGTACTGTAACGGTTCCCGCAAGCCTTGACGGCGCTGAAACATCACTTATTGCAGCAGCCATTGAAACTATTGACCGTGTCGGGCCATGCAATGCAAAAATTATGGTAGAAGCGGTTGAGGATTTAAGGACAACAAAAAGAAAATACATTATTGATAGGGCAAAAGACCTTCTTTCATCCCTTTTAACACAAGTTCCGGAAACAACAGTAATAACAGACGATTTGATGCAGACGGTTCGTTCTGCTGAAATAACAGAATATATGGGACTTGCCGCAGGCCCGGACGCATCAACATCTGAAGAAATAGTGATTTGTGAAGGCAGGGCAGATGTTATAATGCTTTTAAGGCATGGTGTAAAAAACGCAGTTGCTGTTGGTGGAACATCAATGCCGCCCCAAATAACCAAAATATCTAAAGAGCACCAGATAACTGTGTTTTTAGACGGCGATCGTGGTGGAGATTTGATATTAAAAGAGCTTAAAGCAATTGCAGACATCGATTTTGTTGCGCGGGCCCCTGAAGGAAAAGAAGTAGAAGAGCTTACAAAAAAAGAAATATTTACCGCCATTCGTGATAAAGTTCCGGCAGACCAGGCACACGAGATAAAACCAGCACAAACAACAACATACAATAGGACACAAAGACCGCCGTTGCGAAGAGAAATAAGGCCAAGGACACAAAGACCTGCAACACCATACAGGGAACAAAGAGAACAAAGACCGCCTCAAAGAATGTCTGAACCAAAATTCGTAGCTCCAAAAAAACAAGAAATAGACTCTAGTATGAAAGATTTTTTAAAAAAACAAATGAATGAGCTTGTGGGTACAAGAGCCGCATCAATTTTTGACGGAGAAAAGCAATTTGCCGGACGGGTTCCGGTAAAAGAGCTTACAAAAGCAATTAAGCAGGTTCAAAATCCTTCTTTTGTTGTTGTTGATGCAGATGCGGACAAGGAGATAATAATGGCTGCAGAATCTGCAGGCGTATCTTATTTAGTAACAACAAAAAAAGCAATAGATACTTCAAGAAAAATAAAAATATTGGCTGCAGAGGATTTGAAATAATCCTCTATTTTTTCTTTTTTTTCTAATTAAAAATATAAGCATACCCACTACAATAATCGTATGATTCAAAAAGAAAGAATAGTGGCTCTGACACAACAGCTTATTCGCGCAAAATCAGAAAATCCGCCGGGTGAAGAATACAACGCCGCGATGATTGTAAAAAAAGAAATGGAATCCATTGGATTGATTGTTTCTGTTTACGAATTTTCTAAAAACCGGCCAAATATTATTGGTATTTTGAAAGGCAAAGACTCAAAAAAATCCCTTCTTTTAACGCCTCACACAGATGTTGTGCCCGCGGGCACAGGATGGAAGCACGAACCATATTCTGCTAATATTATTGACGGTAAAATATATGGCCGCGGCGCATCCGACTGCAAGGGTCATGTTGCTGTGTGCCTTGAGGTTGCAAGAAGTATTGTGGAAGACAAAAAAAACATTGAAGGGGATTTGATAATTGCCGCGGTTGTTGACGAGGAACAAGGAAGTGAAAAAGGAATAAAAGCTCTTCTTGAAAAAAAAGTTTTAAAACCCACACACGCAGTTGCAGTTGATGTCGGGGATTTTAAGACAATTACTGCTCAAAAAGGCGTTCTGTTTTTATCCATAGAACTCCAAGGTAAAAAAGCTCATGGCGCATACCCGGATAAAGGAATAAACGCCATAGAAGCTGCAGCAAAAATAATAACTGATTTAAAAAAACACAAATTTGCCTGCAAAAAACACCCATATTTCAAAACAGGACCAACCATCAACATCGGAAAGATAACCGGTGGAGAGAAAGCAAATATTGTTGCGGATAATTGTGTTTTTGAGGTGGATATGCGTTATCTTCCAGGCACAAAAAAAGAAGAGGTTGTTTTAGAACTAGAAGAAATTATAAAAAAACATATCCAAAATTATGAAATTAACATTAAAATGCATGAGCCGCCGTTTGAAGAATACAACCAAAAACTTATAGGTGCTATGAAAAAAGCATATGAAAAAAACAGCAAACAAGCAAACATTACCGGAAGTTCGGGAGCAACAGTGATATCATTGTTCAAAAAACATAACATTCCTGCAATTGCAACAGGGTTTGGTGTTGGGGATTGTATGCATATAAACGATGAATTTGTTGTGGCAGACGACCTTGTAAAAGGGGCAAAAATTCTTGAGGATTTTGCATTGGAGCTGTTAAATAACCCATAAAACCAAAAACATATTTAAAAAACAAAAAAAGCTAATATATGGCATACTATACGTATGCGGATGGATGTGATTACAATGAAAGACATATTAAAAGAATTATCAGATGTTCCTGGAATTTCAGGACATGAAGATGCTATACGCCATACAATAAAAAACAAAATAAAAAAATATGCTGATGAGATTCATGAAGATAAAATGGGTAATTTGGTGGCTGTTGTTAAAGGAAATAAAAAAGGGCTTAAAATTCTTTTATCCGCACACATGGACCAAATTGGTTTTATTGTAAATCACATGGAAGATAAATACATTAAAGTAACACCAATTGGCGGAATTTCAGAAAAAATAACCCCTATGACGCCTGTAAAAATACACACAAAAAAACGCGAAATCAATGGTGTAATTGTCTGTAAAGGTCCGTTTTTTGAAGAAGCAGACGAATCAAAAAAAGTTACAAAATTAAAAGAATTATTCATTGATATCGGCCTTATTGTCAAAGAAAAAAAAGATAAAAACAAAGAAGAAGATTTATTGCTTCAACATGGAATTGAAATTGGAGATCAAATAACATTCGATGTTCCTTTTGTAGAACTCCAGGACAATTCCGTACGGGGAACAGCATTTGATGATCGGGCAGGATGCGCCGTATTGATTGAGGCAATAAAAAATATTGGAAACAATTTTTCCGGTGAGGCGCACTTTTTGTTTGCAACGCAGGAAGAAGTAGGCCTTAAAGGGTCAAGAACCGCAGCATTTGGAATAAACCCAGATATTGCTCTTGTTGTTGACACAACATCTACAGGAGATATGCCCGGAATAACAAAAGCGGATTCATCAACAATTCTTGGCAAAGGGCCGATAGTAACC
>DAOVNB010000121.1 GCA_030630425.1 archaeon
AAGCCGGTTTAAAGGTATCTGTGTTCCTGCATGGCAGGAAGCAACCACATTGTGTATGTTAATGCTTTCCATAAGTATTTTCTCCTCCCAAAAAAGAAATGATGAATTTGATGGTATGTTCATATATTAAAATGTTTCGTATTTTTGTTACTTCTAACACGGGATAATTGACCGTTTTTTCAATTTTCAACGCCAAAAATTAATTTATTTTGTAATTGCTTTTTAAAACACGAAGCGCAGCCAAAAATCCGGCCAATATAACCACCGAATAGACAAAAAGAACACCTTTAACACTGATAAAACCAAGAAGCAGTCCTGCCAAAAGAGGAGACAATGCCCCTATTGTAGACTCCCATGCGGTATAGAACCCGATAATCTCTCCACGGAATTTGTTCTCTATGTTTTCGATTTCAATGACCCCTCTTACAGGCCCGTTGAATGCCTCGCCAACTGCAACAAAGGCTGAAAAAAGAAAGAACATCCAAACCTGTGTGGATAAAGCAAGCCCTAAAGAAGCGAACCCTAAAACAATATACGCGATAAAAGCACCTTTAAGGTAACCTTTTTTATCGATAAATCGCCCGGCATAAGGAAGCACAAGCGCGGCTGTAACACCCATTACGGCAAAAACACTTCCGGTAACCGCATCGCTTTTTGCCATTTCATAGACTATCAAAGGATATAGTATTGCCTTCACACTCCAGTTGAGCCCAAAAACAGTGTTTATCATGAGATGAAACACAAGAACCGGGTTTGATAAGACATACTTCAATGAAAACAAAATACTTCTTTTTTCTTTTATTTTTGGTTTCTTTTCGTGGTCTTTAAATCCAATAAATATAATGGCAAGTAGGCACGGCAGCACAAGGATGTATCCTGCAGAAACATACGCGTGTCTAAACCCGTATGCATCGCTTATAAGCCCTCCAAGAAGAGCGCCTAAACTTCCTGCAATCGCATGCACTGAATGAAATACTCCAAGAAGGGTTCCTTTATTTTTGCTTTTTGAAATCGTGTCCTGTAGATATGCGGCTAAAAGAGGGCCTGTGGATGCTCCTGCAAAAGCCCACACAAATTTTACACCCATATACTGGAAAATATTTATAGTGTTTGCAAAAAGCAAAGGATAAAATATTCCTGCAATTGTGCCTATTGTGATGAATCTTTTCTTACCATAAGTTGCACTTAAGCGCCCGATGTATATAGAAAGAAGCGCGAAAAATATAGCACCAACAGAATAAGTAAGGCCAATAAGTGCGGTGTTTTCAGTAAAGCTTTTAAGAAATCGCACCTCGATCGGCGCCAAAAAATACCCGCCAATCATTGTAAGTGTAGATATCGCGGTAATTATTGCAAACATTCGCATGTTTTCATTCATGAATGTTTAAGAGCCGCGGGCGGTTATATATTTTGTCTTTTTAATCAACAATTAAGGCCCCACCCACTCCGGCCGTCCAGGAGGTACATCTGCATTTAGCATCTCTCTCCATTTCTCATCAGTCAATCTGTCATCCATTGGCCACGGGAACTCATAATAGCTAAACATCGGCCCGACTGCGAGTCCCACTCTTCCGTCTTTTGAAGCATGCGCAGCAATAATCCAGTCAATCTTACCGGTCCCGACTTCTAAGGCTTTCTTGGTATTTGTCTCAGTATGAACATCAGCAATTATTGTTGTCTTGAATGCATCATCCTTTCCCTCAAGAGTCCTGTGTGTCTTAACACCAGAGCCAGAGGGCTTCTTGTTTGTCTCAACAGTCAGTGCAGAAGCCAATTTTTCAATAATGTTGCTGAATGTTGCGTCAATATTTTTAATATAATCATAGTCCTCTTCACTTAATGCCTGCCCTTCAAGCTCTTTTTCAGAAATCACCTGCAGTCTTGCCATCATGTCGCGGCTCTGCCCTAATGAGGTTTTAACATCCTCAGTCAGGCAATCCTGCTCTTCCAATCCCTGTATCAAAAATTCAGTAATGTATTTTGCCCTTGCATAAAGCTCGGGGTTCGGCTCAACATAGCCGTAGTATTTTGAAGCCATTGGTAGTCCAGTAGAGGTTATGTCCATCATCACCGCTCTTGTATAACTCTGCTTTACATAAAGAATTGTGTCATGCCTCAATTGCGCCCAGCTGGACAATGCGGTAATTAAATCCTTATTCCTCCAGGCTTCAGACCTCATCCAGTTCGGATAACCAGCAGGCTTTTCTTTTAAGGCCGGCTGAATCATCCATAGCCATGTATTATACAGGTTCTCTGTCCATTTTCCTGTATCGTAAGAATTTACCAGATTTTTCATTTCCTGATTTTTGGTATCATACTCACAGAAATCTGAAATCTTTTGCGCTGCCAATAGCTCATCTGCTTTTTTTGAGCCCAAAGCAGACATCACATCCAAACCGGTTGGCATAAACCTGCAAACACCATATAATTGCTCTTCATCCAGGCCGCCGCACATTTTGTAATAATGCATCTCCATTGCTTTTGAACAAACTTCATTCCAGTATTTTACTTTATCTTCATCCATATTGCTGCATGAATAATAAAATTCATCCGGCTTGCTCAGTTTCTGGATGGTTTTCCTGCACGTTATTACTCTTTCATAATCTTCTGACTTAGGATTAACTCCGACATTATTGTAAACCATATCTGACAGGACATGAGAATCTAATGCATATCTTTGCCCAATCAACCTTAAGCCCTGCGTTGTATCTTTCAGGTTTCCGGCAACATCAAACTCAAAGCCGCCAAGAATTTTCGGCCCTCTTAATTTTCTAATCTCAGTTTGCATGTTTTGGGTAATTTGTTTTTTTAATTCATTTTCTTCATCAAACTCATAATCAAACAATTTGAAAACCGCTGTGTCATACTCATAAAATGTCAAATCATCTGATGCTCCTGCAAAAAAGCCGGTAACAGTGTAAATCCGGTTCCACAAATTCATCACATCTGCGCTTTTGACAGCATCGGTCAACAAGACCGCCTGTTTTGTCCATCCTTCCCCGGTTGCCTTAAAGGTCATTCTTCCAAGCCACATCATTGATTTAAAATACTGCTTTAACTCTTCCGAAGAAGTGTAATGCCCTCTTGGAACATACTGAGAGTAATCCTCACAATAGCATTTTTTGATGCAGACCTCTGTGTATAGCTCCTGAAACTCCCAAACCTCACCCTCATAGGTTACTTTTCCTTTAACTTCCTGATTGCATTTATAATCCATTAAAGGAGGATATAATATGTTGCTGCAAACTTCAGGACAGTCCTTGCTGAACAGATCATTCTTGAAAAAACCTTCGTGTTTTTCTATTCTTTTTATCTCCTGATCAACTTCATTTTTAACCATGCCCGGAACCCTGAATTCAGGATCCAGAAGTTTCTTCGCAACACATAAATACGCAACATTTCTTCTTGTCAACTCCTTTAACTCTTCATCTTCAAAGCCGTTGTACTGCGCCATTGACGTTTCAATTGTTGCATCCAGAAATTCGTTTAGCATGGGCATGAGTTTGTTTATTTCAATGTTTTTCAGCAGTTCATTGAATTCAATATGGAACAGGTGCAAAAC
>DAOVNB010000086.1 GCA_030630425.1 archaeon
GAATATTGAGGCAACAAAAACAATACATACAGACAAGGATGGTGTTGGGTTCAAATTTTTTGCTTCAAAAAGGATATCCTATGTGGGTGATACAGTATATTCAAAAGATATTGCAAAGGCGCACAAAGGCGCTGATATTCTCATCTTAAACTGCCTGTACCTTGTAAACGAGAACAAGGGAAAAGAAGTCGAGTTTGCAAAGCATATGGATTTGGCGGATGCGATAAAATTCGTGCATGACATAAAGCCGGAACTCTGCATACTCCAGCACTTCGGTATGGGCATGATTCTAAAAAAGCCCTGGGAAAAAGCAAAAGAAGTTGAGGAAAAGACAGGTGTAAAGACTGTTGCTGCAAGAGACGGCCAGATCTTTGAGGTTGATGGCAGCGTAAAAAAGGGAAAAACAGGCCTTGAAAGGTTTGCCTGAACATCAAAACATCTTTAAATGTTTCTGTTCTCCTATATTACTATTAAAGAGTTGTTAATATGGTCAGACAAAAAAAATGGTCAATGGTCACAAATTATGAACCGCCTAAATTAAGGGATATGAAAAAAGGCAAAGTCATAGTCCCTGTTGAACCTGCATCAACTCCTGAAGATATCGTAAACGCCCTTAGAAGAAAGAAGAATAACGAGATTCTTGACCTTGAAAACTGTGTCCTTCTTTCAAGACACCCGGAAGAAATGGAATTTTATGAAATATATAGAACTCTTCCTTCAGACACTGAGCTTATAAACTGGGCTGATGAGCGCGACTGGAATAAGTATGGCAATTTCTGGGAAATAAAGGAATTTGATGCCGTTCATTCAAACCTGCTTAAATATGCATGGTCGGAAACACTTAGAAATCGAAAGGAGTTCATAAACCGCGTCAAGCACCCTCCCAAAAAAGAAGGCGAACTGCCGTTTTATCCCAGATACCGTTATGATGCTGTAAAACAAGATTGGCATCCTAAAACCGGAAAAAATATATACAATGCCTGGGATTACCTGACGCTTTTTAAGGGCGCTGCAAAATTCCATAACGAACATGCAAAAGGAAAACATCTTGACATTCCGCCCATCCCCCAAGCCGAAAATTGCTGGATTTTGGATGTGCCATCTGATGCTGATCCTAATGAAATGTACCAGACAGTCATCGGATTCATTCCCGGAAAAGAAAAGGTAATCCGAAACTTAACAAATGACAATGAGGCGATAATAAAACTTACTGGTTCAGATAATGCCTGCTCTTGTCCTGATTATCTTTACCGTAAACGACAGAACCAAAATCCGGATTACGAAGTAAATCCAATCTGCAAGCATATTGTTTATGCGTACTTAGAGCTTCTGTCTCATGGTTTGAATGTAAAGGAGACAATACCAGTTCCTACTGCAAATGCATGGAACCTGAAACGAAAAATAGACAATAACATTCGTTTTCCGGGCGGCAAAAGAACAGATGCATCAACAGATGCGATTGTCCGCGCATACATAGACAAAGAAATTAACAATATCGGTGCATTCTTTACAACAAACCCTGCGTATGTCCGCAAAATTCACAGCAGCTACAAGCAGATTGTGGTGTAAGCCAATACACATATAAATCAATTTTGTCAATACAGTATGCATAAAGGTCATAGTTATGGAACTTCCGAAACATTACAATTCTGACGATTCTGAAAGCAAATGGGGAAAATACTGGGAAAATAAAGGCATTTACAAATTCGACCCAAAAAGCAAAAAGAAACTTTATAGTGTTGACACCCCCCCACCGACAGTATCCGGCAAAATACACATGGGCCACGCATTTTCATACACTCAAGCTGATATGATCGTAAGGTTCAAGCGCATGCAGGGATTCAATATATTCTATCCTTTCGGCTTTGATGACAATGGTCTTGCAACAGGCCTTTTCGTAGAAAAAAAGCACAAAGTAAGCTCAAGAAAGATGGGAAGAGATGCTTTTGTTAAATTATGCCTGGAAGAGACAAAAAATTCTGAAAAAGTGTTCAAAGAATTATGGACAAGAATAAGCATTTCAGCTGACTGGTCGCTTGAATACTCAACAATTTCGCCCAAAGTACAAAGGATATCTCAAAGGTCTTTTATAGAGCTTTATAAGAATGGAAGAGAATACAGAAAAGAAGCCCCCACATTCTGGTGCCCTAAATGCCGAACCGCCGCATCTCAGGTAGAGCTTGAGGACAAAGACATCGATTCATTTTTTAATGACTTAGATTTCAAATTAAAAGATGGCGGTAAAATAAAAATAGCCACAACCCGTCCTGAACTTCTTGCGGCATGCGTTTCTATATTCGTCCATCCTGAAGACAAGCGATACAAGAAACTTGTAGGAAAAAAAGCAATTGTGCCCTTATTCGGTCAAGAAGTTACAATACTATCTGATGAAAAAGCAGACCCTGAAAAAGGAACAGGCGCTGTAATGTGCTGCACTTTTGGCGATCAGAACGACATTGACTGGTGGTATGCCCACAAGCTCCCACTAAGGGTCGCAATATCTAAAAACGGCGTCATGACAGAAATTTCCGGAAAATACGAAGGAATGAAAATCGAGGCGGCAAGAAAAGAAATAATTGAAGACCTTAAAAAAGACGGCGCCTTAACAGGCCAAAAACCTATAACTCATGCAGTAAATGTGCATGAAAGATGCGGAACTGCAATAGAGTTTTTAGTCACAAAACAATGGTTCATAAAAGTCCTCGATATGAAAAAAGAATTACTTACCGCAGGAAACAAGATGTCGTGGTATCCAAAGCACATGAAAGTAAGATACGACAACTGGACAAATGGCCTTTCATGGGACTGGTGCATTTCCCGGCAGAGATTTTACGGTGTTCCTTTTCCTATATGGTACTGCAAAGATTGCGGCGAGATTATATTGGCGGATGAAAGCCAACTTCCGGTAAACCCATTTGTTGACAAGCCAAAAAACCCATGCCCTAAATGCAAATCAAAAAATTATATTCCTGAAGAGGATACACTCGACACATGGGCGACTTCATCACTCACACCGTTGATAAACGCGCGTTGGGGCGAAAAAGACGAGATAAAAGACATTTATCCAATGGACCTTCGCCCTCAGGCGCACGACATAATAACATTCTGGCTTTTTAACACTGTTGTAAAAGGCATTCTGCACAAGAAACAGGTTCCTTTCAAAAACATAATGATTTCAGGCCATGCGCTAGACCCTAAGGGTAAAAAGATGAGCAAATCAAAAGGAAATGTCATACTGCCCCAAACTATCCTGGAAAAATTTTCAGCAGATGCTCTTCGTTTTTGGGCAGCAGGCTCAAAACTGGGGGATGACCTTCCATACCAGGAAAAAGATGTTCTTACAGGAAACAAGATGGCAACAAAGATGTGGAACGCATCGAAATTTGCCATAATGCACCTTGAGGATTACGACGGCAAGGACGCCAAATTAGAGCCAATAGACAAATGGGTGTTGTCGAAATTAAATGACATTATTGATATTTCCACAAAATCATTGGAGAAATACGAGTACGCGCGCGCGAAAGTTGTGGCAGAGCGTTTCTTCTTTGATGTGTTCTGCGACAATTACCTTGAGATGGCAAAAGACAGGCTGTATAACCCCGATGTTTACGGCAAAGAGTCAAGGCGCGCCGCACAGTTTACACTTTACAATGCGCTTTTAGGCGTCCTAAAGCTTATAGCGCCAATCATGCCATACATTACAGAAGAAATATACCATCTTTATTTCGCCAAAAAAGAAGGACAGAAAAGCATACATATATCTTCATGGCCTGAAGTGAACAAAAAATGGGCAGACAAAAAGGCAGTTGATGCAGGTAACGCAGCAGCAGATATAATAGCTGCAATTAGGCAGCATAAAAGCTCAAATAATTTATCATTAAACACGCCGTATGATTCTGCAACAATTGATACAAAAGACAAGAGCATAATTACACCAATTGAATCTACAATCAAAGGAACCATGAAGATTGGAGACATCAACTACGGCAAACTTTCAAAACCAGACATCGAGCTTGAAATTGGCAAGAATCCAATCAAAATCAAGATGGGCAATGCAATGCCTAAAGAAAAATGATGATTAGTTACAGCTCGCATATATTTCTAAATCAAATTTATTAAAAACAATAAATAATGGATTTAGTCTTAATATATTTTCACTATCCAAAAATATATCCCCTGCATAATGTTTTTCTTTAATGAAATAATCAAAATCACAATCCTTAGAAGTATAGCATATTGTTTTAAGTGGTGAATCATCCAGTGATGCTTTTATTTTTTTTATTTTGCATGCAGATATATTGTTTCCCATATTATTGAAATTAAAAAGACGTACATTCTCAAATCTAGTCGACAAAGATAGATTATTTATGAATGTATATTTCAATTCAATATTATCTAAATATTCTGTTTTATAGTCTCGCTCTACTTTAAATTTTTCATCGACATTAAC
>DAOVNB010000092.1 GCA_030630425.1 archaeon
AGAAACGCATGAATAAAAACATTCGAAACTCCTTTCTTTTTTGCAAGCTCAAGCAATGAAAAAAGATGGATTATATGGCTGTGAACCCCGCCGTTGGACAAAAGCCCCATTAAGTGAAGATTTGTTTTGTTATTCAAAACATAGTTCATTGTTTCTAAAAGCGCGCCTTTCTTAAAAAAACTCCCGGTATCAATGCTCTTGTTGATTGAAAGAATCTCCTGCTCAACAACCCGCCCCGCGCCTATGTGAAGATGTCCCACTTCAGAACCCCCAATTTGCCGCACTGGAAGCCCTACTGAATGGCCGCTTGCTGAAAGCTGTGTATTTGGGTATCTTAAAAAATCATTGAAATTCTTAGTATCTGCATATGCAATTGCATTTCCTTTTTTTTCTTTCCCGCATCCCCAGCCGTCAAGCACAATAAGTATTGTTTTTTTATTCATCAGACAACCTCAACTGTCATGTCTTTATCAGATCCTATTCTAAAGGCATCTTTTTCTGAAAGGAGTTTTTTTATATATTCAAGCTTATAGTCATGGCTCGTATAAATATCAAGAAGCTTGTCGCCTTTTTTTACCTGCTGCCATCTTTTGAAATATAAATACACTCCGGCCCCCACATCTTTCGGGGCCCCTGCCCTTTTTGCAAGATTAGCAACTATCTTGTTATCAACTTTAAGTATTGTTCCTGTTTTCTTTGCATAATAAGATATCTTTTTTTTGGCAAGCATCCCTGCCAAATCCTTATTTGTGGTGCCCCCTTGTGAGCGAACAATCTGCTTGAATTTATCAAGCGCGGCTCCTGATTCAAGAATCTTTCGTGCGGTCTCTTCATCCCCTTTATTTGTCATTTTAAGAAGAACACCCGCAAGCTCAACGGATTTTTCAGAAAGGTCCTGCGGTCCTCTGCCTGAAAGGGTATCCATAATGTCTATCGCCTCAAGGACAGGGCCCACACCATTACCGATTGGCTGGTCGCCCTTAGTGATTGTGCACTCTATTTTCATACCTAATGCCTCGCCAAGTTTCTTGAATTTCATTGCAAGCCTTTTTGCAGCATCAAAGCTCTTGACTTTAGCGCCGTCACCAAATGGCAGGTCAATCACAACGCAGTTTGAGCCGACAGACTTTTTCTTAGACATCACAGATGCCAAAACCTGTCCTTCCGGATCCAAAGATAATGGATACTCTGCACGGATAAGCTTGTCGTCTGCAGGCGCTAAATCAAGTGCGCCGCCCCATACAAGACATCCGTTTGTTTCACCAACTATCCGTTTTATCTCTTCTGTTGAAAACGACACATTGCAGAAAACTTCCATTGTATCTGAGGTTCCTGCAGGGCTTGTTATTGCTCTTGATGATGTTTTCGGTATTGTAAGCCCACAAGCAGCTATAATTGAGACAACAATAGGTGTTACCCTGTTTCCCGGAACCCCTCCGATGCTGTGCTTGTCAACAACGAATTTTTTACTCCATTTTATATGTTCCCCTTCATTTACCATTGCCCTGGTTGTTGCAATCACTTCCCGGTCTGTAAACCCCCGCGTGTATACTGCAGAAACAAAAGAGCCAAGCTCAATATCTGTAAGCCTGTTTGTGGCAATATCCCTTATTATTTCTTCAAGCTCTATTGCTTTAAGCTCATACCCGTCAAGTTTCTTTTTTATATATTCAACAGATGCAGGCTTTAATACTGCACTTACAGAAAGTTCTGCGCCTTTTTGAACGCCGTATTTTTCTTTTGCCTCTTTTCTTATGCCCAAATATCCTTCTTTTACAATATGTTTTGTGATTTCAACAAATGCTGTTTTTTCTGTTTTCTTGCCGTGTCTGATACAAACCCGGTCTCCTGGAAAAACGCCTAAATCCCTTGCATCTTCAGCATTCATCATAACAATCGGCAACCCGATTTCAAAATCCATAAATGTGGCTTTAAGCTTTATCATAAAATCACTCCCTTCTTACAATGTTTTTCAAAAGTATCAATACAGGAAATATCTCAAGCCGCCCCAAAAACATGCATGCAATAAGAATCGCTTTCCCGATTACAGGAATTGTTGATATTTCAATTGTTGATAAGCCCACAGTTCCAAGAGCCGATACTATCTGAAAAAAAGAGTCCGTAATTCCAAAACCGAAGTACATAAAAGCAGAACTCGCAATCACTAAAGCAAGAACATAAGTCATTATAAACACAACAGTTGTTGTCAGGACACCTTCATCAATGGCTTCACCGCCAACTTTCAAAGGAACAATAGCACTTTTGGGCGCCGTCATTTTTTTTAAAAACCACGGTATTGACTTAAATGCAATCAAAACTCTTGAGATTTTTATACCGCCTGCAGTGGAAGCAGATGCCCCGCCAAAAATCATAAGAATAACTATTGTTCCAATAAACCCCAAAGGAAGCAAAGCCAGGTTTTGAGTTGCATAGCCTGTTGTTGTTGCCGCAGACACAACTTCAAAAAAGATATTCGAGATATTAGGGAACGCAAAGTATAGGATGGCAGAAAATCCAAATACTATTGCCATGAGTGCGCGAATTTCGGCATTTTTGAAAAAATATTTGATATCTCCGCGAAACATCCGGTCATGCACAAAAAACGAGGTCGCCCCTAAAATCATAAGAACCGAAAGTATTCCAAGAACAATCGGATTTGTGTAAAATGCGCCCGTAACTGAAAACCCGCCTGTGGAAATTGACGAAAACGCAATGGATATTGACTCGAAAAAAGAAAGCCCCGCAACATAAAGAAGCAAAATTCCGATAAGTGTATAGAAGCTATAAATTTTTGCCATCTTTCGTGCAGTGTCTTTTATTGTTATTCCTATATGTTCTGTGTATCCTTGTGCTCGATAAAGAGGCAAAGCAGATGTCTTAAGTTCAGACAATATCGCAAGAAACACAATTATAATTCCAATACCTCCAAGCCATTGGGTCTCTGCACGCCAAAAAAGAAGGCTTTTTGGTAAGATACCAACACTTGAAAAAACAGTGAGGCCTGTTGTTGTAAACCCCGATACTGACTCAAAAAAAGAGTCAATAAGTGCTCGGCTGCTAAACTCAGCAAAATGATATAGGTATGGAATCGCGCCAATAATTGATACAAAAAGAAATGATAATGCTGTAAGTGTCAATGCCTCATTTATACGAAGCTCTTCCTGCTTATTTGTCTTTTCAAAATAAAGCCCTAAAATAATAGAGATAAGGGCGGCAACTAAAAAAGGTTCCGCAGGCTCATTCAAATACAAGGCAGCAATTGTAGGCAGAATCAAAAAAAATGCAAATACTTCAAGCAAAAGCCCTAAATATGCCAAAATATTTCTCAAGAATTCTCCCCTTTGGCTGCTTTTATTATTCGGGGAATATCTTCTGTTTTTGCAATTATTGTTAAAACATCGCCCGCCTCTATTTTTGTATTTATATCACAGACAATGACAGCCCCGTTCCTGTAAACAGCACCGATAACACCGCCTTTGACTTTTCTTGCATATGCGCCTACAAGTGTGCTTTTCTCAGTTACAACCACCTCTATTGCCTGCGCCTTACCGTCAGAGATTTCCGCCAAAACCCGCTCGCCTGTTGACACAAGTGCGTTTTTTATTGAAGTTACTGCAAGCTCTGTTATAGGCACAATCAAAGAAATTCCAAGCTTTACAAAAAGCTCTTCATTGCCGGGAGTATTTACCCGCGCAACAATTTTTGTTACATTCCTGCTTTTTGCAATTTCGCAAATCATAAGGTTTGTCTTATCATCCTGAGTTGCTGCAACAAGGGCCTCTGTTTTTCCAATGTCTGCATCCTCTAGAATTGCGATGTCTGTTGCATCGCCCTTAATCACAAGAGCATCCGTATTTAACGCAAGCGCCTTTGCAAGATCCTCATCTTTTTCTACAAGAACTACTTTATTTTTTTCTTTTGAAAGGACAAAAGACAGATTCTTTCCTACATTTCCGCCGCCAACAACAATTATTTTCATATATACGCACCCGATAAATTATTAGTCAGCAGTTGTTTATATATTTCTCTTGTATTCCTCAAAAATCAGCTCTACTGTTTTTTTATCAATCTTTTTGTTGAAACATTTATGGGGTACAAGAGCCCCTGAAAAAGTTTTAGGTATGTGCATAAGCTCGTGTATCAGCGTTCTTATCTGGTCTTCTTCGCTCTGCTTGTCAAAAAATTGGGATAATACTTCTATAATATAATGCGGCTCAACACCAAGGCCTGCCTGCCAAATTCGCGGCAGCGACCATATTCTTGCATAGGCCCTTGCCTTTGAATCATATGACCTCATGCATATTAAATTTGATA
>DAOVNB010000047.1 GCA_030630425.1 archaeon
TATTTGAAAGACATTGGTAAAGACACAATCCAAGACCCATAAAAGAAATTGTCGACCGATTCGACAAAGTTAAGGCAATGAATCATGAAACCTCTATTCAACCCCGCCCTAAAGGACGGGGTTTGTTTGGTTCGGTTTCAAGCTTTTGAAGTCGCATTCATCCACGCACTAAAGTACTTGGTTTTCTGCGACTTCAAAATAAGAAAAAACAACGTATGTCCCAAAAGCAATTGAAATCAATGAGACATACATAAACCTATAATATACTAAAAAATCCTGTATCTATTTGCGAAGAACATAATAGCAAATAAACTTAAATAGTTTAGATAGAATTAGAAAGTATGACTGACGAAAATGAAAGCAAAATCAATAATATGGATATAAATGAAAAAGGCAACTTTGTTTTAGTTTCTATTAATCCGAAAATATATCCTTTGGAGATAATATACTCTGCGGCATATACCTTTATTGACCGGGCATATGTCATAATTGATGGCGACCCATCAGAGGAACTCTTTGTAGAATTAAAATTAAAGGAAAAAGGCGATTTAGAGACATTGGGAAGAGAATTCAACAATGAACTTGTAAATTATGCGGTTTATGCTGTACAATCTGTAAGAACCCAAAACGTAAGAGACGCCCTTGTTGAAAAGGTTTTTTCTTCAAATACTGAGGACGCCACAACAACTCAAGCAACAGAAACAGATGTTGAAGACGAAGACGATGAATTTAAAGGCATGGATTACGAAAACGACCCCGCAGGAATAACCAAACCCTGGACTTCTAAAGAAAAAGAAAAAGATGTGTGTGAATGCGACCCAACAAAATAGAGATTGATGGAAAAAAAAGGGAATTAAAAGTGACTTTTGATGTAAAAATTTACAACCCTTCATGTATTTTAAAAACCGCAGATGTATTTTCTGATGCTTGTTGGGTAACTGTAAAAGGCGACCCTCAAAAAAAAATACAAATAATATTAAAACCAAAATCAAAAGAAATCGCTCTGGAAACTCTTGGTTATGAGTTCTATAATTATGCTTTGGCCACGATAAAACAGTCAAACAAATTAAACCAATAGGTGCGCTTTATGGCATATAGCTACTTCGACACAAACACAACAGAAATTAAAGAATACACGCTGAACAAATATTTTGTTCATAAATTCGAAAACAACACTTTTTTAATTACAACACCTTCAGGTGCATGGATTGTTCTAAACAACGAAGAATATGACCTGTTCCGCTTTGGAAAATTACATAAAAAACCTAACTTATTTAAACTATTGTCTGAAAAAGGCGTAATTTTAACGAAAGAAAATTCTCAAAAAATTATTCAGGATTATCGTGACAGATACCATTATTTATCTAATGGCGTTTCACTAAACATAATTACCCCTACACTAAAATGCAATCAACAGTGTATTTATTGTCATTCACAGGCGAAACCAAACAATCTAAAAGGATATACGATGGATGAAAAAACAGCAAAGTCAACAGTTGACTTTATCTTTCAAAGCCCCGCCGAGACGATTCAGATTGAATTTCAAGGAGGTGAATGTCTCTTAAATTATCCAATAATGAAATACATCATTGAATATTCTACAAAACTGGCAAATTCTAAAAAAAAGAAACTTGGTTATTCAGTAGTTACTAATCTAACATTAATGGATGATGAAAAACTCGATTACTTCACACAGCACCAAAATTTGGGGATAGCAACCTCTTTCGATGGACCAAAATGTGTTCATGACAAAAACAGGATATATTTAAACGGAAAAGGAACATACGACGATGTAACTTATTGGATTAAAAAAATAAAAAGCGATAAAAAAATGGCACACAGACTCAACGCAATGCCAACAATAACAAAACACTCCCTCCCATATGCAAAAGAAATAATTGATGAATACAGAAAATACGGCTTCGATAAAACATGGATTCGTTATTTGGGAAAAATGGGTTATGCTCATTCATCATGGAATGAAATAGGATACACAGCCCAACAATTTATAGAATTCTGGAAAGAATCATTAGAGTATACATTACAATTAAACAAACAAGGAATAAACTTTGCAGAACGGCTAACACAGATATATACCAAAAAAATTATTGATAAAAAAGATCCTTATTATTCCGAATTACAAGCCCCTTGTGGTGCCGCAATAGGACAGATGCTTTATAATTACAAAGGAGATATTTTTCCCTGTGATGAATCGAAAATATACGATATCTTTAAATTAGGGAATGTAAAAAGCGATAAATATGCTGACATATACAAAAAGCCAACAACTAAAAACATTATTCGCGCCACCACAAATCTCTCCTCTTTGTGTGATGCCTGTGCTTTTTCACCATATTGCGGAACCTGTTTAGTTGAGACCTATGCTTCTGAAGGGGGGCTTGTTTCTAAACTTCCATCAAACAGAAGATGTATAATGAATAAAGAAATATTAAAACATATTTTCAAAAAACTCATTTATTCTAAAGAAGATCGGGAAATAATATTTTCTTGGATTTCAACAACACAACAAATAAAATAAATAGGGATAAAGTATATATATGAATACCCCCATAAATAACTAGGTGTGTTAATGAAATTACCAAAAATAAAAAAGAGTGTTTCTGCATTTTTTTTAGAAGAAGAAGGAAAAATTACAAAACAATCTTTGCTGACCTTGGGTGCGGTTTTAGGAGCCGCTACAATAGGAACGCTTGCCAGCGATATTGCTGAAGCGGCAACACACACAAATGATTATGGTATTTCTTGGGATGCCGGAAAAATAAATGCAGAACATGCACACCACACAGCACACAGTTCTCATGGGTCGCATGGATCTCATGGGTCGCACGGCAATCATGGCAACCACGGTTCTCATTTCTCCCATGCATCACATGGTGCTCATGGGTCGCATGGATCTCATGGGTCGCACGCAAATTGTCCAGCCAATTAATATTCTGTTAAACAAGGGTTTGCTTAATTTCTGTATCGATTACAAATACGAGAATACAGACTGCAATGGACAAACAAAAGCAAAAAGTTTGTGGGAACTTTATTAGAATAAAACGCGGTATTTTCTCGTAAGAGAACATTTAAAATTTTTAAACAATAACAGCATATGAAAAATGTTTCGTTTGATGTCTTAGGGAGGAGAATCCATACAGAAAAAGCACCTAATTTGTTAAAAACACCTCATGAGTTGTATGAGTTATCTGAACTTAATGGAACCCATATCATGTATTCTGGTATGTTGAGTAGATTATTTTTTTTTGATTCTGATGAATTCAAATCATTGAAAGAAAAAGAGAAAAACATTTTTAGTTCTGGCAATTTTTTGGCTAAAGCCATCAATAGCTGTCAAAAAAAGAGAGAACAAAATAATAGGGTCGCGTTCCAGATCACAACAAAATGTAATTTACAATGCCGTTATTGCTATGCGGCTCCGGGCATTTTTAAAGAGAAGAACATCATAGATTTCGATTTTGTTAAAAAATACATGGACTCTCTAAAACCCCGGCCAACACCGTTTCATTTGTTTTTTTTTGGTGGTGGAGAACCTTTTTTAGCTATAGACATTATAAAGAAAATTGTTAATTACATAAAAAAAGACTCCCCAATCATTTTTATGGGTGGCCAGACCAATGGAGTTGTTCCAAAAAAAACACTGGAATGGATGGCAAAAAACCTTGATTACATAAAATTGTCGTGTGATGGACCGCCAGATATACAAAATAAACAACGACCACTCGGTGATGGTTCTGATAGCAGCAGGTTTGTTGAAAAGAGCATTGCTTTTTTGCTCAAAAGGAATAAGGAACTTGAGATACATTCAACCATTACCGAATATTCTGTAAAAAAACAGGGAAAAATAATAGAATATTTTTATACTTTAGGGATAAAAAAAATCGTATTTAATATCGCCTCTGATGAATTTGGCAGGGCTAAAGGAAATTTAAATCCCTATGGCAAACGACCGGATTTTAAACTATATGGAGAATATTTCTTAAAAGCCAATGAATTGGCGGAAGAATACGGAATTAAACTTTCTACAATGCATATTCCGCTGCAGGAATCAAGAACATCTTTATGTGATTTAACCGTTGCAAACCTTACAGAAGACGGTTTTGTTACCGGTTGCCATAGAATTTCATCCGGTTGCAAAGGACCGGATGAATTTGTTTATGGAACTTATAACCAAAAAAAAGACAAATTAGAAATCAACAAAAGAAAACGGGATATTCTTAAAAATAGACAAGTGTGCAATATAAAAGAATGCCAAAACTGTTTTTTGAAATGGAACTGTGCTGGTTTTTGCACACTGTCTGGTTTTTACAATACCGGAAATCTTTTTAAGCCAGATAAAAACAGTTGCAACGAAATACGAAAATTAACAAAAAAATATCTTTTATATCTTGTCCAAAAACATTTCACCAAACTTTTCCCGCGCATGGAAAAAAAAGAACATGGTTTATTTCTTTCATTTTTTTATTTCAAAAAAAAAGTATACCTCAACAGAATGATCATGCTGGATGATTTAGAAAACAAACCCAAAGATGCCCTCTCAAACCAGCATATAACTGATAATCAAATAGTTCTTTTTTCGCACAGTTTTAATGAAATTAATAAAGACGAAGTTTTCGACACATTAAAAAAACTTCAGGAGAAAAAAATCCACTTTAGAATAACAAAACCTTTGCCCAAATGCATGACCGGTATTGATAGGCAGCGATTTCAAGAACATTTTAGAGCGCCAAAAAATTGCGATGATTGTATGGAATTATTCACAGTTCATGAAAACGGAGATATTTTGTTCTGTAATGGTTTGAAAGGAAAGAAAAAAATATCCGAATACCGTGAACGAAGAGAAATACAAACAGAATTCAAAGAAAGAGCTAAAATAAGTGAAAAATGCACGGAGTGCATACAAAAAACAAGAGGTATATGTTGCGGTCTTCCATGCGCCAAATAAGGATTATTTTTTTAAAGTCATGAAACATTGGTTCAGACCCCGCCTTAAAAGACGGGGCTTGTTCGAGTTTCAAGCCTCCTAAAAAATCGCAAATGCGATTTTTGGGACCCAAAGAATCTTTGATTCTCTCGGGTTTTAAGATTTCGCTCCGCACTGAAGTGCAGAACTTCAACCATTAAAAGTAAGATTATAAAACGCATAATTATGCTCTGAAGTAGCCATCAATTCAAAAGAATAATGTTTTTTTAGAACATCTTCAAGACCTGCCGTGTGATTTATTTTTTCATACCACCAAGCGTCTTTAAAAAGAATAATATTGCTTTCTGTTCTTAAAAGATGTGTAGAGTCTACAAACATCTTCGGATTGATGGCATGTTTGTGTATAGTAGTCATTATTATTTGAGGATTATAAGAGAGAACAAAGACATCTGGTGGCACTATCGGTTTCATAGACCTAACAAATTCGTATTCTTCGTTAAGTGGGCTCTTTGAAAAAATAAAACCCTGGGTGGGAATCAAACTAACCAAATACATTACAGATATAACTAAAAGAAGTATGTTTTTGTTCTTAATCTCTGTTTTTTTAAGAATGTCCTTAACACCATATACGGAAAATATTAGTAATGGCACATATAAAAGCAGGCTATATCTGACAGTATCACCGAAATGGTTGATGTTTCCAGCGTAGTGGCTCGAGTACACAATAAAAAATAATGCAAAAAATAAGAAATAGTAAAAAAAAGTCCTTTTTTTAGAATATACCTCTCTTGCGCCCAAAACACAAAGAATTGAAAACACAATGGAGTTTATGCCTGGATGTAAGAAGAATAAAATAATACGCAAATAA
>DAOVNB010000173.1 GCA_030630425.1 archaeon
AGTTAATGAAAGGGGAGTTCAACCTTGAGATATTCTACTCACAAATTGAATCCATGAAAAAAATGGGCTCTTTAGGCAAAATTATGGATATGATTCCTATGGGTGGTGCCAAAATCCCAAAAGAGATGCTTGGCGTACAGGAAGAAAAGATGAACCAATGGCGCATCATGATTGATTCTATGACTGTTGATGAAAGGAAAAACCCGGATATATTGGACTCTTCGCGCGTAAGCAGAATATCAAAAGGTGCGGGAGTGCCTGAATCAGAATTAAAAGAGCTTATCAAACAATTCAACATGATGAAAAAGATGATGAAAAAGATGAAAGGCGGAAAAGGTTTTAAGCGCGGCCCCATGGCTAATCTTATGAAGAATTTTAAGGGTATGCCCGAGATGTAGGGAATTGTTATGATCTTAAAACAAGCAGTTTATTGCGTTCTTATGTTTTCGATAGTATCTGTGTTTTTTCAGACAGTTTATGCTGAAGAAGGGACTGAAAATGAGTATGGTTCTTTTGAGATGCAGTATATTGGTTCAGAAACCCCTAAAATCGGCGAGCCCGGGGAATTGATAGTTACGGTAACCTCAAAAAGCGCCAGCGCTGTTTTTATCAAACCTTCTTTTAGACGAGGATATTTTGAAGCAATACATGATCCTCGTAATTTTGTTCCTGTTTCAAGCGAAAGAATAAGCAACCTAAGCGAGCGCATGGATGTTTTTCAGTTGCCTTCGGGATGGACAAAAACATTCAGATGGACAATTATGCCTACAGAAAAGGCAGTTGGAAAACAGGACAGGATAAGTATAATTGTGGATTTCAGCAAAGACGGGCATAGTAATCAGTTGTGGGTTCCGGTTATACGCCCCCGGGTGATTAATGAAACTTATGGTTTGGAAACTTCTGCAAAAGCCGACAAGGAGACAACACCCTCAAACGGCGCAGACAATACCGTTCTTTACGGCATCGGCGCAATTGTCGCTTTAGGCGCAGTTTTATTGTTTTTTAGAAAGTAAGACCGTAAAAGAAGAATCACGCCCTAGACGCGGCCGGAAACTATTATGTGTAGTTTCGTAAAAATCACCATTATTTCTTTGTGTATTCTCTTTCAAAAAGCTTTTTTATTTTCCTTGCGCGAACTTCGCCAATTCCCTCAACTTTCATCAGGCGCTCCTGTTTAGCATTCACAAGCTTTTTTATTGTGCTGAATTTCTCAAGAAGCTTTTTTGCAAAGGATGTGTTTACATCCGGCAGGCCTGCGACAAAGTATTCAAGTTCCTCGTCTTCGCTTAATGTTGAGCGCGCACCTCTTATGGCGAATGTCTTTCCTTCTTCCTGCTCTCTTTTTGCAATCTCTATTATTGTTTCTGCTGTGTCATCAAGCGTTTTTGTCCAGAGTATCGGAATCCTGAAATCAACTGCAATGGAATTTAAGGCACCCTTGATGGCATTTGGGTGAATTTGCCTTCGGCCATAGAGGTCGTCGCCTTCAATTATAAGAATCGGCCTTGAAAAATGGGTGGAGAGGTCTTTTAATTGCGAGAAAAGCCGGCCATCAATTATTGACTGAAGAAAATCATCAACTGACTTTCTTTCAATGCCTACACGGGAAGATATCTGGAAATCACCAACTGCAAGTTGTGTTGCTTTTATTTCCGCGTCTTTTTCTGAAAGGACTTTTAATATTTTTGTCTCGCGCACATCCGCATAAATTATAGGTGCGTTTTCTTTATCTTTTTTTGATGCGTATTCCACAAGTGTTCCTTTTGTTATTATTTTTGGTTTTTTATCCTCAACAACGGTTCCTGTTTTATTATAACTTGTGCGCATCTTTGTTAAAGCGCTTTTCATGTTTCTTTCTTTTCTCTTAGCACTCCAGAAGTATCCCTCATCTATTGTCCCTCTTGACATCAGTATGAAAACTTCGCCTGCTTTTGAACGACCTGTTCTTCCTCTTCTCTGTATTGTGCGTATATCTGAAGGTATCGGCTCGTAGAATATTACAATATCCACTTTAGGTATATCAAGGCCTTCTTCTGCAACAGATGTTGCGCAAAGCACATTGTATTTATCCGCCCTAAAAGCATCAAGGACTTCAATCTGCTTTTTTTGCGTGAGGCCTTTTCTTTGGCCTATGAACTTAACGGGTTTTAGTTTGTCTTTGCTTTCGAGCCGCTCTACAATAGACTCTACTGTTGAGACATACTGCGAGAAAACTATTGCTTTTTTGTCTTTGGTAATTGTTTTTTCAAGAATCTTTTCAAGCTCAGAAAGTTTAGGGTGGCCTATTTTCTGTTCAATCACAAAATCAGTCTTATGCATTGCCATTACAATGTCCGGGTCTCCCAAAATAGACAGTACTGCTTTTGTTTTCTTATCCGTCTTTATCTTTTCAAAATATTTTTTGAGCTGTTCTGCACCCTGGCTCTGGATAAGCTCTAAGGCGTGGTTGATTTTTATGACCTGCGCTACGGTTGATAATGCAGTAAAAAGATACGAGCTTTTGTCTTTTGAAATCTGGGATGCAATTTTGCCCTGAAGGGCAAGAAGCTCTTTTTTGCTTGCAAGAATGCTTCGGGTAAGGTGTATTTTTTTTAGGAGTTCCATGCGCTTTTTTATTGAAGACTCAAGAAGTTTCTGAATTTGTTTGTATTCTTCAGGAAGATTAACGCGAATCCATTTGACATCAATCGGCTTTATGTATTCTTTTACATCCCAGCTGTCTTC
>DAOVNB010000073.1 GCA_030630425.1 archaeon
AAAAGCTTTTTCACAGTACCAAAGGCAAGAAGTGCTACCGCAAGGCTTATAATATATCCGCTTGCATGAAGGCCAAAACCAATCAGATACACTATTTTCCCGATAAAATAGAAAAGGCCGAAAAGAACAAGAAAAAGATTAATAACTGTTTTAAAATCAAAGCTTGTCTTAAATGCCTTTAACTTTTCGCTTCTTCTGGTTTTAAAAATTGTTGGCGTGATCCAGTATAAAAACGCAAGAATAAAAACATTTATAAGGATTATCTGTGTTGAAAAGAACGGAAGATACATTTTGTAGGGAAGATAAAGGGCGCATACAGCAAAAAGCTTGCCGTCACCTGCACTCCACACACCAATTTTCCAGAGGCCGATGCCAACGATGAGAGCAAGAAAAACATTTGTTGCAAGTGAAGGTATTAAATCAAACTGACTGCCTATAAGAAAAAGAACAAATCCTGCAAGAGCCATAAAAAACAGGTCTTTATTATATATCTCTTTATTCTTCAGGTCTGTGCGAATTACGCGAATAAAAAAGAGAACAAAGACAACAAGTCTTAAAAAATCCATTTGCATGAAATCCTCAAACATACTCTAAATAAGCCCTGAAGTTTTTAAATATCTAAATGTTTACTTTAACATATGATTACTTCAATACCTAAAAAGCTTGCCGAACTTCCGCAAATTTCTGACAAAGGCTACAAAATAGAGGAATTTATATACAACAGTTATGGGGATAATCATCCTTTAAGATATGGTTGTGTGTACCAAAAAGAAAACGAGAAATATTTGCTTCTAAAGGAAGAAAACAAAGACGGGGATTGTCTTGATTTTTTGGAAAATGCAAAAATAGGCAGCACAAAAGTGTATTATGGGCATGTTCCGTCGTTTCCGCTCGCAAGAAACATTATAGAAGCATCAAGAATCTATTTTTCATGGACACAAGACGGGGTGCTTTTCACATTAGTAAGATTAGACACTACTCGGGATGTACAGCTTTTAAGCATAAGCGATGTCATGGGCAACCAGCCACTGGTTCAGATATTTAATTGCCTCATGAGTTCCAAAAAAAATGTTGGCAATCTTCCCTTTTTTGACCTAATACCGATTCCTCTAGAACTTTCAAGTTTTCGTCTTGTAACAGCATACCTTATTTTTTCCTATTTTAATGCAAACGACCCAAAAGAGATTCTTGTAATTCTTAGAGGAAACTATCAGCACAAAAAACAGCAAAATGCGTTCATAAATGTAGAACTGGGTTTCGCTTATGAATTTTCTAAAAAATTTAACAACCTTTGCAAAGACTTCAAAAAAGAGAATAAACTTTATGAAACCAAAACAAGCAACATCTCAGTGTGTTCATATATAAACCCTAAAGAAAAATTTTATATCAAATGTAAAAACAACGAAACATCTGTTGAATTTAAAGAAGAAATAGAAAACATTGCAAAAGAACTTCTAAAACAAATGAAAAATTACTCTTGTGTTGAGGAAACATTAAAGCTTTCAACACTAAGAAGATAACGCCTTTTTTACAAGTTCGCTGCAATAGTGGCATTTTGTACAGTTTTTTTTGCATCCTGTAACTTTCTTAAAGAATGCATCGTCAAGAAATTCCGTAGGAATATTGTAACTATACTTATTTTTCACAAGAGGTGTTGCGCTTGACATGATGTCAAGAAGATTGCCCTGAAAAGTTTCTTCAAGATACGCTCTTGTCATTTGCAGGATTTCCTGAAGGGCTCTTGTCCGCCCAACGATTTTAAAGGAAGATGCGATTTTCCTGTAAAATCTAAGGTGTTGAGGCAAAATAAACTGCATTTTCAGCAGTTCTTCCGGTTTTTGACCTCTTAGGGCGATACAATAGTTTGTCGGAAAGTCAGTGTATTTTTCTTTGTTCAATTTTGACCAATGGGATATGAAATTATAATGAACATTTCTTACAGGGCACCTAAAAAGACACCCTTCATTTACCATAAGAGTCATTTCCATGCTTGTTGCGTCCTTAATATCTTTTAAAAGCTCAAGGTTGCGATTTATGTCCCTGTCAGGAACAAAGGCATCTGCCCCAAGCTCTTCAAAAAAGCGTGCCCTTTGAACAGAACCAATCTCGCTTATTACAGATGCTGTGACTTTCAGGTCAGGACACTCTTTTTTTATTTTCTGGATATATATCGGGTTTGTAATCGTGATTTCGGAAAGACCTAAATCTTTCATTTTCTTTACAAGAAAAAGCGTTTTTGAAACCGTTTGCGGGGAATACCATTCAGCGCCCTCGCAGCTTGAATTCAAAAGCATGTTTGATTTAAATCCATTATTGTTGCAGAATTCAATGACTTTTTTTGCATCATCAATTGTAAACGCCTTAACGACCCTTGCAGAGCCGAAATATTCCTGAGGGACCGGAAAATAAACACCTTCGATACGATTTCCATTGATTCCGTCTGCAAATTCATCCTTCATTTTATTAAGAAGTTCAAAGTCGCCGTTGAAAGGCACCCAGAATCTGAAATTCGACATAAAAAGAGTTTGGTGCAAGATTTTTTAAATCTTAAACCAAACACATTAATTTTCTTTTCTTAAAATGTCAGAACAATAACTACATTTCGTGCATATTTTACTGCACTTTGTAATTCTCTCGAAAAATTTATCATTAAGATTTCTTGTTGAGATATACATCTTTGTCTCAGAAAGAAGTTTGGGAATTGCGCTCTCCAAAATATTAAGCAAGTTACCATCATATTTTTCGCTAAGATAACTTTTTGTTGTGGAATAAATCCATTCTTTTTGCATAGTCCTTCCAACAATTTTAAAGGAGTTTGTAATTTTTTTATAGTGCTTCAAGTGCTGCGGCAGTATAAACTGGCTTTTTATTATTTCTTCGGGTCTTTTTTTTCTTACATCTATACAAAAAGTGGAATGAAAATCCATTGCATAATATGGCTTTCCTTCAGGTGTTGAACAATGGGAGGTATAGTTATAGTGGGTATTTCTTACAGGACACCTATAAAGACACCCTTCATTCACCAGAAGAGTCATTTCCATTTCGGTTGCGTCCTTAATCTCTTTTAAAAGTTCAAGATCCCGGTTTATATCACGGTCAGGAACAAAGGCATCCGCCCCAAGCTCCTCAAAAAAGTGCGCCCTTTGAACAGAACCAATCTCGCAAATTACAGACGCGGTTATTTTCAGCGCAGGATTCTCTTTTTTTATTTTCTGAATTTATATCGGGTTTGTAAGCGTGATTCCGGAAAGACCTAAATCTTTCATTTTCTTTACAAGAAAAAGCGTTTTTGAAACTGTTTGCGGGGAATACCATTCAGCGCCCTCGCAGCTTGAATTTAAAAGCATGTTTGTTTTGAATCCCGTTTCTTTGCAGAAATCAATAACTTTTTTTGCATCATTGATTGTAAACTCCTTGACAACCCTTGCAGAGCCGAAATATTCCTGAGGGGTGGGAAAATAAATTCCTTCAATGCGGTTTCCGTTTATTCCATCCGCAAAATCACTTTTAAGCCTTTCAAGAAGTTCAAAGTCTCCGTTGAAGGGTACCCAGAAGTTTAATTTTGACATAAGAAGAGTTTGGTGCAAGATTTTTTAAAGTCTCTCAGCCACACAAAACTCATGCCAAAACGCGTTGACCTCCTTGTTGGGTATTCTTGCAATAATAGATGTATTCATTGTTTTATGGAGCAAACAAGAATCTCACTTAAGGGGAGGAAACTGCCTTTTGACAAAACAACCGCGCAACTTAAAGATTCAATAAACCGGTATGCTAAACAGGGATATGAAACAATAACATTTACGGGCGGGGAAGTCACAATAAGGCCTGATTTTCTTGAACTTGCAGAATTTGTAAAAATGCAGGGAATGAATGTTTCTATTCAAAGCAATGGGAGGTTATTTACGGATAGGGACTTTGCCAGAAAAATAATTGAAATTGATCCAAATCTTAGCTTAACTATCCCAATCCACAGCCACAAAGAAGAAATTCATGATAAAATAACTCGTGTAAATGGAAGTTTCAGAGAGACTGTTTCTGGTATAAGTAACCTTGTTAGGTTCGGCTGCAAAAATGTCAGCATAAAAACCGTTGTGTACCGGATAAATTACAAAGACATTGAAGATATAGTCCATCTTGCAAAAAAACTAGGTGCAAAACAATTAAATATTTCTACCCCTCAGATGAACGGAAACCCTTATATTGACTGGAAAAATATGGTGACGCGCCATAGGGAAATTGCGCCGTATGTAAAAAAGGCAATTGATAAAGGACTTGAAACAGGACTTCCGGTAAAGTATGATGCAATACCTTTTTGCTTTATGAATGGGTATGAAAAATACAATAAAGATATTGAAACAAGCATAATTCCCTATATTGATGGAGATAATAGTGTAAGGGATAGTGAAGCAAAAGAACGGGTTCTTTTTGACCTTGAAGTAGGAAGACGTACAAAACCTACTGTGTGCAAAACATGCAAATATTTTAATGTCTGTATGGGTGTCTGGAAAGAATATCCGGAAATTGTTGGTGTTTTTGAATTCAAGCCGGTTGCAGGAAAGCAGATAATAAGCGCAAAAGAGTTTGTTGATGATATTGGTGCAATAGATTAAACTGTCTGTATGCTGACCGTAAAATATATCCGAAAGAAATATAATACTCCATGTACACAATAAATCTATGCAGCAAATAAGAGGCTTTGTGTATTTTGAAGGAAAAACAATAGATGATGTCAAATCTGCATTTGATGGTTTTAAACTGGACAATATTGGACTTACCTTTTTCGGTTTGCTTTCAAGGCACGGGCAGGAAATTTTATCACCGGGAG
>DAOVNB010000133.1 GCA_030630425.1 archaeon
ATAATTGAAGTTACTGCAGGCAATCTTTCTAAAAAAACAAATTCAACTAATTTATCAAAAAATCAAACAGGTATTATTGTTTCGTGTGATTATTTTTTGGATCAAATGTATGTTGATATAACAAACACAAACGACAAGCGAGTATATTTAAGATTATTAAAAGACAATGAGACTGAGGAAAACATATATGTTCAGGCAAACCAGACGCGCGAATTCATCTACAAAAATCAGGCTGAAGGGAAACACTTTATAATACTTCAGGACAAAAAGAAAAACACGCTTTTGGCAAGCTGTACGGTAAATATAAACAATACTGCTGCCAAAAATAAGATAACGGCGGCATTATTTGAAAACCGTACGCAGAAAAACATTTTCGCGCGATTTTTTGAATGGCTGTTTGGCATTTTCAAGTGATTTGAATGATTTCAATAATAATCCCGACATACAATGAAAAGGATAACATTGGGACTCTTTTAGGGGAAGTTGCCGGTGTTCTTGAAAACAGAAATCAAAAGTATGAGATTGTAGTTGTTGATGATTCTTCCCCTGATGGTACTGCCGATATTGTTTCTAAGATAAAAGAGAAAAACAAGAATGTCCGGCTTTTGACACGCAGTAAAAAAGAAGGCCTTGGCGCAGCATATAAATTTGCAATACCTAAGGCTCACGGGGATTTAATAATGGAAATGGATGCGGATTTCTCCCACAATCCAAAATACCTGCCTGATTTTATCGACGCTTCAAAGAATGCAGATATTGTCATTGGTTCTAGAAAGATTGCCGGCGGAAAAAGAAAAGATTCGCTCAAGCGCCGTATTTTTCCTGCAATAGGCTCTTTTCTTTTTAGAATCGCGGGCTGTCCTGTAAAGGATCCTACAAGCGGATACCGCGTGTACAAAAAAAAGATTACCGAAAAAATAGATTTTGAAAATCTTCCGGATGATTATTCATTTCAGGTTGCAGTACTGTTTGAGGCAAAAGCTCTTGGCGCGTCATTTTTAGAAATACCGATTGATTTTGAAAAAAGAGTGAGCGGACAGACCAAATACACAAACAGGGATCTTTTCGGGAACATTCGTGTTTTATGGAGCGTTCTTTTTAGGCGTAAACACTAACATATTTAAAGAAATTGCCGCATAGTGGAAAGTATGTCTTTTGATGTTATCTTTCTTAAAGAAAAAGCAATATTCTATCGCCACTATATAGGCCTTTTTGCTGTTTTTGCAGTTGCATTATGGCTTCGCATGATGCCTTTTTCTTATGATTATCTACAGGGAATTGACCCGTATTATATTTTTCGCATGATGGAGCATTTGGTTGAAAACAACCTGCATCTTCCGGCATTGGATACTATGAGATATTATCCGGATGGGTTTGCTCCTCATATAGAGCATGTGCTGATGTATTATCCATATGCTGTTTTTTACATGATTGTATCGAAATTTGCTGCAATTGATGCACTTGCTTTTGCAAAATTCGCGCCTGCATTTTTCGGCGCGCTTTTTACAATCCCTATGTTTTTTATCGGAAAAGAGCTACACACAAAAACAACAGGGCTTTTTGCAGCATTCTTTTTTGCGGTATCCCCTTCGGTAATTTTCAGGACTTCTGCAGGATTTATTGAAAAGGAACCTTTCGGCGGGCTTTTTTTGATTACAGCTATTTGGTTTTTCCTAAGGGCTATAAGAAAAGATTCTCTAGTATCCGGCCTTGTATCCGGTATGTCGCTTGCCCTTGGTGCCGCTACATGGGGGGGTGTAAATGCGCTTTACCTTGCGCTTGCAGGATACACAGTTATAATGGTTTTAACTACAAGACATCCTGAACCATATCTTAAGGCATTTGCGCCTGTTGTTCTTTTAGGGGTTCTGATACCCGCATACACAATTACACTAAATAGTTTTACCGGAACATACCAGCTTGTGCTTTATTCCGCACTTGGTCTTGTATTGTTTGTGGAATTGATGGAAAAATACACGCAATACAAAAAAGAGCACAGGCATTATACAATTCCTGCACTGTTTGGTTTTGGGGCTGTTTTTGTTTTAGTAGGCTCTTTTTTCTCAGCTGCGTTGGCAAGGTTAGTATCCTCTGCGTGGGGGATGATATTTTTTAAGGAATCTGTGATAATGTCGACGGTTGCTGAAAGCGTTACATCTACCTGGCCTGATTTTACGCGCGGCTTAAGCACAGCCTATGCTGCGGGGGCATTGCCGTTTATGAGTGGAGTTCTTCCTGTTTTTTCAATATGGGTTTTTGCGTTTTTTGGAATTTTTTTAATGATAAATGAAATTTTTAAGAAGAAAAACACGCTTTATTTTGTACTAATATTAATGGCATTTGTGAATTTGGTTTCTTATTTTAAATTCCTTACAAATGCAGCTTCAGGCATTACAGCAAACCAGGCATTGCTACAGGTAATATTTGTTTTTACTTTATTTCCTATTGTGTATTTTGTGGGCAGGAAAAATTACAAGTATGCGTTCATACTCTTTTTGTTTTACTCATCCCTTCTAGGGTTTTTGTCAAGAGTAAGAATACTTTTTATTGTAGGCCCTTATGCGTTTCTTCTTGCAGGGTATGCAGTTACAAAGATAATCCATGCGGTCAAATATTCAAAAATAATGCAGGAAGCAAAAGACTTAAGCGGGAAGGTAAATATATATTCTGTTGGCGCCGGCATTTTTGTGCTTTTGCTTATTGTGTCTAATTTTTCTGCAGGGTATGTAATATCCAGCAATTTAAGGCCGTCATTCGGGGGTGCATGGGTTCCTGCAATGGACTTTTTAAAGACAAATACAACCGAGGATGCGGTCATACTTTCATGGTGGGATTTTGGATACTGGTTCCAGACTATGGGTGAGCGGGCAACTTTACTTGACGGCGGGAATTATTACGGGGTATTAGATGTGTATGCTGCACGGTATTTTACCGGGTATTACAATGAAACAGAACAGGAAGATTATCTTCTAAAATGGAGACCCACACACATTCTTGTTGATTCCACAATGATTGGCAAATATGCCGCGATGTCTAAGATTGCAAATGACGGGAAGAAAGTTGAATCCTATATGGAGATGAGAAAAACAGGCACGTATCCTCAAGGCAATGCTTCTGTTATTGTGTATTCTGCATATTCTTACCAGATTTGGATTCCTGTGACTACTGAAGGTGCTCTTGGGGGGAATATAGTCCTTTCAGCAGGTCCGAACCAGGTGTATCTCAAATACTTGTGCACAGAAAACGGGCTTGTTGACTTAATGCCGCCGCATGATAAGCCTGCGACAGACTCATGTGTTTTTATAACTCCAAATACTGTTCTTTTGGCGTCAAAAGACATTGGCGAATCCCCTTTCACAAAGCTTTTCC
>DAOVNB010000060.1 GCA_030630425.1 archaeon
AGACCCCCGTGAACTTTTAGGCGAGGAGCTTACAAAAGAGCTTTTTTCAGGCGAAAAGCCCTAAAAACAGTTGTTGTGGTTTTTGATGAAGAACTCAAAATTGCTTAAAAAATCAGCACGGTTTATGAACTATGCATCAAAACTTGAGCCTTCATTTCCGCAGATAAAAATCGACCTATTACAATCAAGAACGGACTTATCCTTAAAGGAACACATTGCGATAAGCATTTATCAGTCAGTAAACACCACAACAATGTTTGTTGCAGGCATTTTAATACTCGGATACATCCTTGATTCCACCACACTCCTACTTCTTTCAGTTGCAGCATCGCCGTTTGTTTTTATTATGATGCTTTACAGCGCACTTTACCGCCCAAAAATTTTAACCCTAAAACGGGCAAGGGATATAGATTCAGAACTTCCATATGCTTTACGGCATCTTTTGATACAGATAAAATCCGGGGTTCCGCTGTACCAGGCGCTTGTTGCAGTTACGCAAGGCTATGGTGCGGCATCAAAAGAGTTCGAGTACATAATAAAAGACATAAACGGGGGGAAATCCCAAACAGAAGCAATAGAAGACAGCATTGTTTCAAACCCATCCCTTTCATACCGCCGTTCTTTCTGGCAGCTTTTGAATGCAATGAAAACAGGAACAGACCTTGAAAGACCCTTAGAAAATATAGTGAATGAAATTTTAAAGACACAGCTTCTTTCAATAAAAAAATACGGCCAGGAACTTAACCCCTGGACCTTGATGTATATGATGTTTGCAGTTATTATGCCTTCTTTAGGCATCACATTTATGATGATACTATCAACATTTACAGGAACAGGCATTCCTGATATTATGCTTGTAGGGATTCTCATATTTTTAGGATTTTTCCAGATGATGTTTATGAATATAATAAAAAGCAAAAGGCCTGTGGTGAAAATATGAGTGTCAACCTGCAGATAAACCCGCGAAAAAAGAATAAACAAGAAGACATTCTAACTAAAGAAGCAAGGCATCTGCTAGAGTTATTTAACAAAAAAAAGCCCTTAACAGAAAAAGAGAAAAAAGAGAAAGAAAAAATACAGCATGAAAAAGAAGTGCAAAGAAGAAGGCGCGCAAAGCGGTTTTATTCTTATTTTCCAAAAAAATACAGGGAAATAATAGAGCAGGAAGCAAAATATGCAGGATTTGATGAGCCCCCGTGTTTATTCATATACTATATGACTCAGGTGTTCTTATTTGCCGCAGGCTTTAATCTGATATACCTTGTTGCTGTTTTGCAAGCGCCGTTATGGCTTGCAATCATACCTCCAATACTTATACTTTCTGTATGCTTTGGGGCCCCATACATAATATATACTATGCTTGCAGAATCCAGAAGAAAGCAGATGGAAGTCATGCTTCCGGATATTTTAATGCTTGCATCCGCCAATATAAAATCCGGCCTTACAATTGACCGTGCACTTCTTTTTGCGGCGCGCCCGGAATTTGGGGCATTGGGTTCTGAGTTCAAGAAAGTTGCTTTTGAGATATACGGCGGAAACGATACAGAAGAGTCATTCACAAAGCTTACAACCCGGATAAAATCCCAGATTCTTGAGCGGACAATAAGCCTTCTTATAGAAGGTTTGCGGTCAGGCGGCGCTGTTGCAAAGCTTTTGGAAGAGACAGCAACAGATATAAAGAATACAGAAATGCTTCAGCGGGAAATTCGCTCAAGTGTCATGATGTATACGATTTTCATATTCATGGCAGCCGTTCTTGGAGCTCCTGTGCTTTTTGCAATATCTAACTTCCTTATAACCTCCTCAAGCTCAATGTGGTCTGACAGTATTCCAAGCGGGGATGTGTCGGATATGCCGAACACAGGATTCCTTTCAATTTCAGCGCCTGATATGAATCTTGAGGCATTCGGCTATTTTTCAATTGCTGCCATAATACTTACAACTTTGTTTTCAGGAATACTTATTGCCCTTATCCAAAGCGGAAAAGCAAAGAACGGGATAAAATACACCCCTATATTTATGACAATAGCACTTGTGCTTTTCTTTGCGGTAAAGCATGTCCTTTTAGTTGTGTTTGGAGGAATGTTGGGATTAAGTTAAATGCCGTTTAGCTGTTCATAAGAAATAAGAGTTCCTTTGTCGATGACGAATTTTCCGATATATTCGTTGCATAGCTTTAGTGAGATGCTTTCTTTAAGGTTAGTTCTTTTGAAGTGTCCAAGCAAGGACCTGATACAGCCCCCATGTGTTACAATAAGGGCGGTTTTGTCTTTGTGCTTTTTCTCAAGCGCGATTATGAAATCAACAATCCTTTTTTGAAGCTCTTTGAATGACTCGCCGTTCTTTGTCTTAAAGCCAGGGTTTCCCCTAAAATTAGGCACTTCAAATGCATCTTTAAGAAGCATGCCTGTAAGCCCACCAAAGTTCTGTTCCCTTAATCTTTTTTCCCTTACAATCCTATTTTCAAGATTCAGTTTCTCTGCAATGACATGCGCGGTTATAAAAGCTCTTCCAAGGTCGCTTGAGTATATGTGGTCGAATTTAATTCCTTTAAGCCTGTCTGCAACAAGAAACGCGTTTTTGTATCCATCATCCGTCAACGGGGTGTCTATATGCCCCTGGATTCTTTTTTGCACATTGTATTCTGTCTGCCCGTGGCGGGCGATGTAGATTGTTATCATGTGTTTAGAATTGAATTAAGACAATTATATATCTTGGCTAGGGATTAACGGAAATTAATAATTAAATCAGCTTTGCTGTTTGATATGACAAATATAAATATACGACAATACAAATACCTTTTATGGATGAGACCAACAAAAAAATAATATTTACAATACTATTAATTTTGATTTTTGTTTTATATGTTGTAATGTTACTAGTGCCGCCAACAGTAAGCATCTTTTTTCCAGAAGTTTCAATATATATTTATTTTATGCTGGTTTCTTTAGGTGTCGGATATAGTTCTAAGTTATTATTAACAAAAATTTCGGATAATGAAAAAATTTATTTGGCTGTTTCGATTTTTGTAAGTTGTATTCTCGCATCAATTATGGGTTTTTTTGCGGTTGTTGTGAAGATGTTAGAAAAATTAAATATGTCTTTTGAAAAAAGTAGCACTGGTTTTGATGTTATGGGGGGTAGCAATGAGATGATTACAGTTGTTGCAAATCCACATATTTTATTTTTGTTATCTTTTTTTGCTTTTAATTTATTCTATTGGAAAAATATTAATGAAAAGAAATTATATCTTTGGTATTTAATACCATTAATAGTGTATGTGGTATTGATAATTATAATTACCTCTATTATGGGTTCCGTACAAACTATTGTATAATTATTAGATTTAATCCGGTTTCAAAAAGACAAAATGGGTTGTCAAAAGCAAAAAAGGACACACATATCAACCGATGAAAAAATGCATTTAATTGCGTTTTATTTCTTGATGAGAGCAAGTTATATATACCTTTCGTGATTATAATGCATCTATGGTTCCAGAAGATGTAAAATCTTTTATTATGAAAAACAAAGCTGTTGCTTTTGTAGGCACGATTCTGCTTGTTTTTATTCTTTTGTTTGCGTTCTCTTTGTTTTCAGGTTCTCAAATGAGCGGCATGAAGAGTGCAAACAGTGCTTTTTATTCCGCAGACATGGCACAGGAATCCGCCTCGTATGGAATCAAGGGCTTAAGCTATAATTCAAACACTCAAACCAGAACAGATGAGTCGAGCGGCCCCTCTTATGTTGAAGTCAAAGAAGGTTCAATGTCCATCGAGACAAAAAGCGCCGAACAAGATGCATCAGAAATCCGCTCGCTTACCGAGTCATTCGGGGGCTACATAGAGGACGAGAGAAAATACGACAACACATACAATACTAACATAAATATTCGCTCACGAATCCCGGATGATAATTTCCATGGGTTTGTTGATACTCTTAAAAACACATACGATGAAAAAAGCTTTACTTTATCTTTCTACCGCGTATCGACACAGAACGAAATAAACGAGCTTGACATACTAAATACTGCGCTTGGAAGCTACTCGGAGCTAAGAACGCGTGCTATGCAGACAGAGCTTAACAGCAACCAGATAGATTTGCTTTTCAAAATAACAGAAAAAGAACTTGCTCTCAAAAGATTGGAAAAACAATACACGACCACACTTTCAAACAAGCAACAAAAAAGCAGCTACGCGACAATAACCGTCACTCTCGAACAGAAAAAGGATGTTTCAATAATGCCCGAGAACCTTGGAAACCAGCTTCGTTTGAAGGCGAAAAACGCACTGTCAAACACAGCGAATTCAGTGATGGACATACTTACCGGAAGCATTGCCGTTTTCGCCTCAGCAATAAAGTATGTGGTTTACACAATACTGTTTGTGATACCCCTTATTGTGGGCTACAGAACATTAAGAAAAATATATGGTTGGATTACACGCAAACTATGATTTTATTGGCCTAAACCTCAGTTTTCGGCGGATTGCAGATAACTAATCGATGACAATCTCATCATTGCCACTACTGCGCAAATTCATTCAAGAAGTGATTTTTGATTCAGACGCTATTTCTATTTCTTTGATTAAAGAATCTAACTTTTCAAAAGCATTTTTATCCGGAAATTGGTCCTGATAAATTTGTTTGACTTCTATTAATCCTTCAATTTCCTGAGCCGCACAAAATGAATTTTTTGCAATATCTAAAAGGCCTTCAGGGTATTTGTCATTCTCCATGTTTCGTGCTATTAAATCACCATTTTTGTGCGAAACAGCATAAAATAATTTAAGAGCGTAATTCCCAAGAGCTATAAGGCAATTATCTGCTTCATTTTGCGTTTCGGTAAAGTTTTGTTTTACTTCAGTATATATTTGATGAGCAATGAACAGGCAATTGGTGGTTTCATTTTTTTCTTCAATGCTGTTATTTGTTTTTGTTGTAATTTTGTAGTGTTTATCCGTGGCTCCAAGAAGATCTGTTACGGGAAAATAATTGAAAGATTCGCCGCTTTTGACTCTTAACAATCCTTCTTCAACAAAAAATGTTGTGGTTCCATCGCGTCTGAATACTATATTTTGTATATTTTTTTCAGAAATCTGTTCTGTAAAATATTTGATTCCATTACTG
>DAOVNB010000044.1 GCA_030630425.1 archaeon
GTCAAGTGCATATCCCTTACAGGAAACATGTGCGTTGATAAAAAGCCGTCTGCACTTAATTTTATTGAAGGTCGGGGCAAGGCAGTGCATGCAGAAGTTATACTTAAAAAAGAGTTTGTTATAGAAACATTAAAGACAACACCAAAAGACCTTGTTGAGATAAATTATAGAAAGAACCTGCTTGGTTCTGCAATGGCGCAGAGCCTTGGTTTTAATGCACAGTTCGCAAATGTTGTGGCTGCAGTTTTTGCCGCAACAGGACAGGATTTGGCTCATGTAGCTGAAGCATCTATGGGAGTCACAACAGCAGAAATGCATGGTGAGGACTTATATATTTCGTGCTATCTTCCGAATTTGAATGTGGGGACTGTTGGCGGCGGCACAGGACTTGTAGGACAAAGGGAAGCCTTATCGATAATGGGTGTTACCGGTGACGCTGACAAGAGCGAAAACACAATGAAATTTGCAGAGATAATTGCTGTTGCGGTTCTTGCAGGAGAGATTTCGCTTTTATCCGCGCATGTCGCGGGGCATCTTGCAAAAGCACATGCAACTCACGGTAGAGGGAAAGGCAAATAAAATTATAATCATTAAGGTGGTTCAATGGAAAAGACAGGTATTGTGGGATATGGTGCATATGTTCCTAAATTAAGGATAAAGGCAGAAACAATAGCCGAAGTCTGGGGACAGGATGCAGGAAGGATTATAAACGGTCTTGGCATAACTGAAAAGGCAGTTCCGAACAAGGACGAGGATACAACTACAATTGCTGTACAGATAGGTAAAAACGCGCTTTTAAGAGCCGGGATAAACCCGAAAGACATTGGTGCAGTGTATGTGGGCTCAGAAAGCCATCCTTATGCTGTAAAGCCGACTTCTACTATTGTTGCAGAAGCTTTAAGTGTTGGTACTGATTATACTGCGGCTGATACTGAATTTGCATGCAAGGCGGGAAGCGCTGCGATACAAATGGTGATGGGGCTTGCAGGTTCGGGAATGATTAAATTTGGCCTTGCGATAGGTGCTGATACAGCACAGGGGGCACCCGGAGACCCGCTTGAATACTCTGCTGCTGCTGGGGGTGCGGGGTTTATTGTCGGTAAAGACAAAAAGCAGTTTATTGCTACCCTAAATGATACATTTTCATATTCTACAGACACTCCTGATTTTTGGAGAAGGCCAAAAGCAGATTATCCATCACATGGCGGCAGGTTTACCGGAGGCCCTGCATATGTCAGGCATGTTTTTGGTGCTACAAACGGGCTAATGGATAAGACAGGAACTACAATAAAGGACTATGATTATGTTGTGTTCCATATGCCGAACGGCAAATTTCCACTTGCTATGGCAAAGAAGCTGGATGTTCCAAAAGAGAAGCTTATGCCGGGATTTGTTGTGGATAAAATAGGGAATACCTATTCCGGATGCTCGCTTTTAGGCCTTGCGGCAACACTTGATTGTGCAAAGCCAGGGGATAAGATACTTATAACATCATATGGTTCGGGTGCGGGCTCTGATTCGTTTTCAATTACTGTAAATGATTTGATTGATAAGAAGCGAAATCTTGCGCCAACTACAGAAGATTACATAAAAGACAAGCAGTATATCACATACCCAACATATGCAAAGTATCGGGGAAAGATAGTATAATAAAAGGTGAATGATTATGGCAGAAAGAGTTGCAGTTATTGGCGTCGGTTTGACAAAGTTCGGCGAGCTTTGGACTAAAGGCATTCGGGATCTTGCGATTGAAGCAGGGGCGAAGGCAATGGAAGACGCCAATATGAATTCAAAAGACATTGATGCTATGTATGTGGGTAATATGAGCGCCGGCAGATTTGCAGGCCAGGAGCATTTAAATGCGCTTATAGCCGACCAGATAGGTCTTACCATACCGTCAACAAGAGTTGAAGGTGCATGCGCATCCGGAAGCCTTGCTGTTCGGGAAGGGATGTTTTCAATACTTGCCGGCCAGCACGACATTGTTCTTGTCGGCGGTGCAGAAAAGATGAGTGATGTCTCAACTGCACATGCAACAACAGGATTGATGGGGGCCGCAGATGAGGAATGGGAAGGATTTCACGGGCTTACATTTCCCGGGCTTTATGCCTTGATGGCAAAAAAGCACATGCATGATTTTAGGACAACAAGAGAGCAATTAGCAAGTCCTGCTATAAAAAATCATCACAACGCAACAATGAACCCGATTGCACAGTTTTCTTTTGAGATAACAACGGAAAAAGTCATAAACGCTACAATGGTTGCAGACCCCCTTACACTTCTTGACTGCTCGCCAATATCTGACGGCGCTGCGGCTATTATACTTGCGCGCGAAAGCGTTGCGCGGAAATATACAGACACTCCTGTTTTTATAGATGGTACTGGCTTGTCAACTGACGCATTGGCGCTTCATGACAGAAGAACACTTACTGCTCTTGATGCTGCTGTGCGTGCCTCAAAAAGAGCGTATGAAATGGCAGGGGTTACCGCAAAAGATATACAGGTTGCAGAAGTCCATGACTGCTTTACAATCGCTGAAATCATGGCAATAGAAGATCTTGGCTTTTTTAAGAAAGGCGAAGGCGGCAAAGCGACAATGGATGGAGAGACGCAGATTGGCGGCAAAGTTTCAGTGAATACTTCCGGCGGTCTTAAAGGGGCGGGGCATCCTGTAGGGGCTACAGGAATAAAGCAGGCAGCAGAAATTGTGATGCAGCTTCGGGGCGATATCGGGAAAAGACAGGTATCGGGAGCTGAAGTTGGCCTTACGCATAATGTGGGCGGTTCCGGAGCAACTGCGGTTGTAAATATTTTCAAGAGGTAAGGTGGTATATAATGCACAAAGCTAATGTTCCTATGGCGTGGAGAAGGTTTAAAAGCAAATATAATCTTGTCGGAACCAAATGCACAAAATGCAATTCTTCGTTTTATCCGCCAAGATTAATATGCCCAAAATGCCGGCGCGAAGGAAAAATAGAAGAGTTTGAATTTAAAGGAACCGGAAAAATCGTATCTTATACAATTATTCGTTCAGGGCCTGACGGGTTTGAAAAGCAGACACCTTATCCGATAGCGATTGTTGAGCTTGATGAGGGCGCGCGAGTCACAGGACAAATTGTTGACTATGTTGATTCTGACCTTGCAATTGGGAAAAAAGTGGCTCCGGTTTTCAGGAAAGTTTATGAGAGCGGCAAAGAAGGCATAATCCATTACGGTATAAAATTCAGGCCTGAAAATTAACAGGATTTAAATATTGCTTTTACTAATAATACTTGTGTGGAATGATTACATCAGCCTTAACTGATATTGTGATGTGTGATGGGCGAAATGACCGCACCAATATGTTTTATGTGATTTACTGTGATTGCGAAAATTATCAATTTATTTGTGCCTGTAAAAAAGGTACGGTCCGGCGGGAATAAACGGATTTTACGAGCCTCAAAACCAGTGAGACCAGTATATCACACAAATAAACAAGAAAAGTATGCTAAAATTTATGCGTTTTTAGAACAGCATAAAAATAGTATTATTATGGTTGTTTTTCTTTTGCTTGCCGTGGTTTTCTTTTCGAATTTTTTAGTTTCGGCATCCTTTATTGTCGTAGGCATTGCATCGAGGTATTATCAGAAATATTTGCCGCATCTTTCATTAGGTATTGAGACCTGTCTTTTTGGCGCGGTTATTACCTCTTTAGCGTTTGGATGGTATACCGGCGCTCTTGTAGGTATTATTTCGCTTACAATCTCTGTATTTTTGACACAGGAAGAAGCGCATTATCTGCCCGTAGCACTTGCCGGGATGGCAGCTGTTGCGTATATGGCATCAATTGCACCGATAACTGCTGCAAATCTTGTGTTTTGGGGGGTGTTGCTTACAGTATTTTATGATGTTGCGACATGTGCTGTTTACATCTATGTCTTTAAGGCCGATATTTTCAAGACCCTGATTTTTATTGTGTCTCATATCGCTTTTAATTATTTTGTTTTTTCTACTTTTGGGTCATATATTTTGGGATTATTGCTTTAGTTTTTTAAATTCAAAAAGAGTTATACAATTATGAATGTTTATTTTTCATGCAATGGGCTTGGTTTGGGCCATGTGGGGCGTTCTTTGACAATTGCAGAGGAATTAAAAAAACAAGGGCACTGTGTTGTTTTTGGCACATGGGGCCCTGCTGTTGACTATGCAAGAAAAGAAGGATATAAGTGTTATTCTTTAAACTCGATTGACTGGGTTGACAATTCTGACGGGAGCATAGATTTTTTGAGGACATTTTTGAATTTTCCAAAAATGACTTATTCGCTTATCAAGAATTATGTTTTAGAAAAAGACATAATAAAGAATGAAAAAATAGATTTTGTTTTTTCTGATTCTGCATTTGGGCACATTGCCGCAAGAATAAAAGGCATAACATCTGTGTATATAACCCACCAGATAACACTACCGCGAGTCAATAAATACGCATCGCATTTTTTTGAGATTGTCATGTATTTTCTTGCATCTTTTGCAGACAAGCTTGTTGTGTGTGATTTTAAAAAGCCGAATAATCTGTATCCTGCATCTGTTTCAAGATATTCAAAAACAAGATATATTGGGCCTCTTGTAAGAAAATACCCTAAAGATTACAACTCAAAAGAAGAGATTAAAAAAAAGATAGGGGTTAACGGAAAATTATGCGCCATATTTATTTCCGGCCCAAAACAAAGCCCTTATGCGCTTGAAAAAAGAATTGTTGCGCTTGAAGATGAGTTTCTTAAGATGAAGAAATGGAATTTTATAATTCGGGTAAAGACCAAAAGAAAATCCAGAGGGAATATAAAATACACTACATGGATTGATGACCCATTTGAGCTTATAAGTGCTGCGGATGTTATAGTATCCCGCGCAGGATTTAGTACTGTGTGTGATATTATGTGTTTCGGCAAAAAAAGCATACTCATACCCCAGCCAAAGCAGATGGAGCAGGAAGCGTTGGGGGCCTACTTAGAGGATACCGGAGGTGCTTATAATTTGCCCCAAACAGGCACAAAAAAAATCCCTAAGCTTATTGAAAAATTAGATTCGGATGAGTCTGTTGAGCAAAAATCTTTAGAATACAAAAAATTGTTTTTGAAAAAAGACATAGCAAAAACAGTCCGTGAATTGGTGTGTTAAGTTTTCCGTTATCCTAAAAAATATTTAAACAAGCGTTTGCGTAATTTATTTGTGTTGTTATGGTAACAATTGTTCTTCCGACAAAAAATGAAGAGGAAAGCATAGGTAAGACCATAGATGAAATACGGTCAGTTACAAAGGAGTCAATGCTTGTTGTTGACGGCCATTCAAAAGACAGGACCGTCGAGATTGCTAAAAAAAGAGGCGTTCCTGTAATATATGATCATGGATTAGGAAAAGGAGAGGCTTTAAGAACAGCATTTACGCATGCTAAAGACGATGTTGTTTTTCTTGATGTTGACGGCACTTATCCGATTAACTTGCTTCCGGAATTTATAGATGCCTTAAAGACGCATGATGTTGTTGTGGGCGAGAGGACAAAATTTTTGCATAAGTCCCTGCCGCGCATTTTTTTAGTGAGTGATGCCGTATCTCGGGGAATTTTTAGGATTCTTTTCGGGAAAAGAATAGACAATCTTTCAGGCATGCGGGGGATTACAAAAAATGCTATAAAAAAGATGAGCTTAAAGTCAAATGGATTTACTATTGAAAGTGAGATGGCGGTAAAAACCGCAGTATATAATATGAGCCTAAAAAAAATTCCAATAACTTACGATATGCGCAAAGGCTCATCGAAATTCAATCCGTTAACTGACGGAACCAAGATATTTTTCTTTTTAATGTTTTCCTTTTTTTATTATAAGCTGCATAGTTTGATGAATTTTTTTGGTTTTGTGAAGAATTAATAAATAGTATGAAACACATATTTTTTTATGAAAATAGATTTTCATATCCACTCTAAAAATTCTTCAGATTCTTTCATGTCTGTTGACGGTATTGTGCGCACTGCAAAAAAACACGGCCTTGACGGGGTTGCAATTGTTGATCACAATAATTTGCCGGATGTTGAGAGAAAATACAAA
>DAOVNB010000130.1 GCA_030630425.1 archaeon
AAAAGAAGGCTCAGCAGTCTTTAATGAAAAATTCTTCGGAAAATGGATTGAAGAAGAAAAAATAAAATATTTACAGCTGTCGTTAGAAGAGGCAATGATTCTTCTTGAGCGCGAGCTTATTGACATCGTTGTCAAGAAAAAGCCTGTTGATGTTAAAAAATTCTATATTCTTTGCTGCAAAATAGATACTGAGTTCCCGCAGAAATATACGGTGTACAATAATCTTCGAAATCGTGGGTTTATTGTCAAATCAGGGTTCAAGTTCGGGACGCATTTCAGAGTCTATGACCGCGGGGTAAACCCATACAAGGGCGGCTCAAAAGAGAAAAAAGAGCACACAAAGTATAATGTGCACTCTGTCCCTGAGAACCACACCATGAGCTACCAGGAATGGTCAAGATATGTTCGGCTTTCCCAGAACATCCGCGCAAAAGCCCTTTTGGGTGTTGTGGATGAAGAAGGCGATGTCACATACTATGACATCAAACGGGTTAAGCCCTGAATCACTTAAGGAAACAGGACATTAACCTTATCGACTCGTTGTTCTTTTTTTGCATCGTAAACAAGAGTTAACCAATCCTCTCCGTTGGTCCCGACTAGTTCAGTATTTATTAGTGCGTGGCTGCCTACATGCTCTCCGTCAATTGAAAAATGCTGTGTAAGGTAAGCAACTATTCTGCCGTTCTTGTCAGCCAAATTATAGGTGCATCCTTGAAATATATTTGACTTTCCGGTCATCTCAACAACATCGCCTGTGCCCATTACATGACTGAACGCCCCATTCCCATAGTCCATATTTTCGCCCACAGACCAGTCTTTAAGTTCAATGTCCGGATGTGTTTCTCTCAATTGTTTGTAGATTTTTGGAAACTTTAGAAGCATTAGCTTCTCCTCATTAGGCTTTCTCCCCCAATATTGCGGAAAGGGTGTGTTTCCATACAAAGCGTCCTCATATGCTATATCGGGTATGCTGGCTGCATGTCTTGCTAATTTGCTGAAAGGCGCCGATAATTTACTAATGATTTTTAGCATAATCGGGTTTTTCGCGTATTTTGTTTCTATTTCGGATACTTCATGCAGTGCATCCACAATTCCTTTATTTACATATAGATTTATCATATTCACCACCTTTTAGTCACACTAAAGTGACAAACATATATTAGACACGACTGATTATATATCTTTACTTTAATTTCCCGAAAATAAATAGATTTAAATAGTTTTAGTTCGAAATATATTCGATAATTATGAAATTAAACGAAAAAGATACAAAACTGCTAGAGATATTACAGGAAAACTGCCGAATGAGCTTAAAGGAAGTCGCGAAAGAGACAAAAAGACCCATAACAACCATACATGAAAAATTAAAACGTTTTGAAAAAGAAGGCCTGATAAAAAAATATACTGCGATTCTTGACTGCGAAAAGCTTGATTTTGGGCAGACGGTCTTTGTTTTTGTAAGTATCAAGTATCATTTTTCAGATGAGACAAAACCATTGTCACAAAGAGAAATTGCTAAAAAAATATCACGAATTCCAAATGTGCAGGATGTCCACATCATTGCAGGCGACTGGGATATACTTGTCAAAGTAAAAGGTAAAAACATAAAGGAAATAAGCTCTTTTGTAATTGACAAGCTTAGGACCATAAAAGGTGTTGACAGGACATTTACAGCAACATGCATGGAAACTGTAAAGGAAAGCAGCGAAATTGCATTAAGCTAGATTATTTTACACTCTCAGCATCGTATATCTTAGTTGGGCTAGGAGTACTCATCGCACCTATTGTTTTGACTTCGCACGAAACACCATTGTGAGATATCTCGCTTGCAATATTATGTGCTACTTCGCCGAACAACTGACACACACTCCAATGTTTGGTAAAAATACGCGTATTGTGATAACCTTCTTGTGTTGGGTGTGTCGTTTTATCTATAACGGAGGATAACATTTCTTGATTCATACTAAGATATGGATACATCTCCCCGTCTTTTAAACCCACAAGTAATCTTGCGTCATTCTTTGGGAGTATACCATATGCGGGGAAGGGAATATCGAGAACTATTGCTATCTTGCTCCCCGAATTTTGCGCAGCATCATATATGTCTTTCATTGTTGTCATTATTATCACACTTCGTTCATATTTAATCACGCTATCGTAATAAACATATATTAGATGAAAAATATTATATATTTATGGCGAAAAAATAAGTTCTTCTGTGATTGACAAATTACGGGCTATTAAAGATTATAGAATCAGTTTATAAATTTCCCAACATCTTTTAGCTTGATTTCTTTTGCAAGAAGTTTTCTTAACTGTTCTTCAAGAACGGCTATTTTACATCTTACCTGCTTTGCTGTGTCGCGGTCGCGGATGGTGACTGTTTTGTCTTCTTTTGTTGTGTAGTCTATTGTGACACAAAGAGGCGTTCCAATCTCATCCATTCGGTAATATCTTTTGCCCACACTTCCGGCAATATCAAAGAATGCTGTGAATTTATCATTAAGCATTTTGTATATCTCTTCTGCTTTCTCCTTCAGCCCGTCTTTTTTAACCAATGGAAACACTGCAACCTGCAAGGGCGCAAGCCTTGAGTCCAGCTTTAGAATTGTGTGATCCGGCTCGGGTTGTTCGTACGCGTCAATCAGGAATGCCAGAAACGCACGATCCACTCCCTGCGACGGCTCTGCTGCGACATAAGGGGTTATTTTTTTCTTTGTGTCCTCGTCAAAAATTTCCTGCGGCACTCTTGAGTGTTTTGCGTGCTGGTCAAGGTCGAATGTGCCCCTGTCTGCCATGCCGTGTATCTCTTTCCAGCCGAAAGGAAAGTTGTATTCAATGTCAATACAGCCTTTTGCGTAGTGGGCAAGCTCGTCTTTCCTGTGCTGCCTTAATCGCAGGTGTTTCTCTTTTATCCCGAGGTCCAAGAACCAGTCAAGCGTTACTGCAATCCAGTATGCGAGCCATGGGTTTGGGAAAATCTTTTTCTTTAGTGCCTCTTCTATTGTCATTTTTTTTGCCGGCTTTTTTTCAAGCTGGTCTTTTTCTGAGAGGATGAGAACTTTTTTTGAAAGAATCTCTTCTGTAATATTTGGGCATTTTTTGACGTCTTTTGGGTGCACAAAATATTCTATTTCCATCTGCTCGAATTCGCGGCTCCTGAAAAGAAAGTCTCTTGGGGAAATCTCGTTCCTGTATGCCTTGCCTGTTTGCGCTATTCCGAAAGGGAGCTTCAAACGCGAAGAATCACAGACGGCCTTGAAGTCTGCAAAAATGACTTGCGCTGTTTCGGGCCTTAAATATGCAATTGACTCGTCATCGTCAATTGGCCCTACATTTGTCTTAAACATCAGGTTGTAGCTTCTTGCGTCTGTTAAATCGCCTTTGCATTTTGGGCATTTTATTTTGTGTTTTTCAACAAGTTTGCTTATT
>DAOVNB010000030.1 GCA_030630425.1 archaeon
AATTATGCTTTTCACACAATATTTTTTTTATTTTTTCGGGGTCTGCCTCTTTTTGTGTAATGTCTAAGTCATTTTCTGTTGGGGGGTTCATGAAAAAATCACATATTTCTTTTGGTTGTATGTTAAAATTCCATTCAATGTTCTCAAAGATAGTATCAAATTTTTTGTGCTTTTTTACAAATGCGAGTGCCTTTTTTGGCCCAAGGCCCGCAATTCCCCCAGGGTTGTAGTCTGTTCCCACCAAAATACCTAAAGATATCAACTGTTCTCTTGAAATTCCAAGAGTTGAAAGCGCTTTTTCAAGATGTATTATTTCGGGTTTTACTTCTCTATAAATTGAAGTTCCCGGGATTTTTCTTTTTCCGGTAATGTTTAAATTCCTTATAAGCCTAGGTGTACCGAAAAGAAGTGTATCAAAATCAGACGATGCCGCTGCAAATACAATGCCTTTTCTTGCCATAACTGCAGCTTGTGCCTCGCCTTCTGAAGGAGCTTGGACAACAGGAATGCCCATTGCGATAAGGAGTTCTTTTGATTCTTTTATTATTTCATCAGTTATTTTAACTGAAGCCTGAGCATGTTTTTTTGCTTCTTCAAAATTTCCTTTCTCTTTTGCATTCATCCATTTTTCATGCGCTTCTGCTCTTTTTTTGGTCCGTTCGTTATTGACGGTACTTTTAAATTCCGGCGGCTTTCCGTCAAAAACATAAACAAGACGGACGCCAGCAATCATCTGGTTTAATGAGCGGTAAAAAATTCCTGAAAGATGTGATGTTGTGCGCCCCTGTTCATCTGCGAGGGGGCTTCCATCATACTGGCGGATGATTGATAAAAATTGATAAATTGTGTTTAATGCATCAACCGCTATTGTTTTACCCGAAAGCTTTGTTACGTCTATATCTTCTTTTGGAATAATTTGTGATATCTTTACACCCATAACCGTAGAATTAACAGATAAAAAATATATATGTGAAGAAAAAATCATGAAATTTTGATGCAGTTGGTCTATTTCAAGCTTTTTAATTGCTTGGGGTGTATTTGTGCACAATTAAAAAAGAAAAAAAACAATCAGATAAGTGTTACACCAACAGTCTCAACTGATTGTACACCTTCAAGTTCGGACAATTTAGTTTCTATTTTTTCTGTAAGTCCGCCTTCGTCGGCTATAAGGGTCAATACTGAAAGTGATTTCAATCCAAAAGCTATTGGCTCTTCCTTAAAATCCCTTATATCTCCGATAGTTTCAAAGGTTTTTATTGTATTTTTAAGCGCTTCAAGGTCCACTTCCGGACTTTCAGGCATTATTTTAAAGGTTGCAAGAACACCCCGACTCATAAAGCATCTATCTCCTTTTTTAAGGCCCTTCAAACCCGCATTTTTTGCATTTATACTTATTTGCTGTTTTTTTGCAGCTTTCACACCGCAACATTGTTTCTTCCCCGCACGAAGGACAAAGGAATCTTGCGAATTTTTCGCCAGCAGTAATCGTTGTACCGCAGCTTGTGCAATTTCCTACACTCATTAACATCACCTGTTTATTTAAAAAAACAATAATATCATATTCTATATCAATTTTATAAATGTAGCAGAAACGGGCCTGTAGTATAGTGGATAGCACGGTGGCTTGCGGAGCCATAGACCCGGGTTCAATCCCCGGCAGGCCCGCCATAACTTAAAAACAAGGCAATTTGAGTGGCAATTTTATAAATACTTAAAATCAATTAATAGTAATTTGTTTTATGGTGTTCATTCATGGTTGAATTAAAAGAAAGCGAAATTAACCAATTGAAAGCAGTTGTTGGGCTTGCAGGCAAGGAAGTTGCGGAAGCACCAATAGAACCGGAAGTAATGGCGCAAGATAGTATTATCCCAAAAGAGACAGAAATACCAGAAACACCAAAAAAAGAAAACGCTGTTTCATTGCATGATGTTGATGTGAAAGAAACAGATACTGAACTTTTTGTAAAAATTGATGAGCATGTAACTATTTCTAAAGACCTTATGGGTTCAAAATTAGAAATAAAAGGAATTTCTGATACTGTGCTTCTCCTGGCAAAGGCAGAAAAGCTTAAATCCGAAGCAATTGAGCGCATGGAGAAGCATCTTGACAAACTGGATAATGTATTAAAAGATGTTGAGGCAAAACTTGCAGCTCCTGAAAGCCTTAAAATGGCAGGTATGGGTGAAACTATGGGTGCCCCAATAGAACTTTTAGATCTGCATACAGAGCTTGACAGCCTTAAAGATGAGCTTTCAAAATTGAAATAATTTAATTCTTAATAAACAATTTAAATATGATTGTATAAGTTGTTAGTGCTTGTTTTTGCAGGGGTCGCCCAGCTGGTCAAAGGCGCCGGACTCAAGATCCGGTCTCGTAGGAGTTCGAGGGTTCGAATCCCTTCCCCTGCACTAAACGGAAACCTCCGTTTAAGCGAGGTGCTTGACACCAATTGGTTCGATGTCAATCTGTATTGTTTTACGGCGAACTTTTTCTACGGACTTTAAGTATCAAGCCAATTGGTGTATTTATGAGTCCTAAAACGTTCGAGCAAAACGAACGGCAAACTCCGTTCGAGCGAGTTGTTTGACACCAATTGGTTCGATGTCAATCTGCTTAAAATATCAAGCTAGCGACATTAATGCTTCGCATTAAGTCACTTGTTTGGTTCTGTGTGTGAGTTGTTGTTTGGTTCGGATTATTTGTTTTAAGATATCAGACTATTAATATATTGAGATATCTATAGTTTAATGCTTTGGTGTGTCATTCAGTAAACTAAACTTTACTAAACTGTAAACAGGCGGTTGGTTTAGTTTAGTAAATGCATTCTTTTAGAATGACTTTGTCGCCTTCAAGAACCTCTGCGATTTTGCCGCATTTAGGGCAGCGCACAAAATGCACATGTCCGGGGATATCAATAATGCCCTCAAAACCGCAGGAACATTTTGCCCTGAGTGGAATCTCTTCTATCATGATTTCTGTTTTTTCAAGAGGGGTTTGTTTTGTGTGCTCTTTTAGTATTTCAAGAAAAACATCTTTTGAGGATATCATCTTGCCTAGAGATATCACTGCTTTTTTTGGCGGATTTTTTTTTAATTCATCAAGTATGTCCTTTGCGGCCTTAAATTCATGCATACTTATTTTTAGCCTTGAAACTATATAAGCAAAAAAAGACCATTTAATTGTATGGGGCTTTTAAATATTCTGTACAATGCGTATTCTACACAGAGAAAGACAAGCCATAGGCATAAAAAGACAGATTCGGTGTATCTTTTAGGGGCCACTGCAGGAACTTTGTGCATTACAACCGGGGGCTTTATGTTTGCGTTTTTATCAATAATAGATGCTGCTATATATTCTCTTATAGGGCTTTTGTGGATTGTTTTTGGCCTTGTGTGCTTCATTCTTTTGGGGCTTTATAAGGATGGCAAAAACACGGCAGCGGGCCATATGTTTTTAGTTCTTGGTGTTCTTGGGGCTTTTTTAGGTGTCGGTTTTTTCCTTGGCGGAATTTTGATGGCAATTACCGGCGTGCTTGTCTTAGCATATGCCAAAAAATAATATTTGTGGTTCTTTTGAGTGTTGCGGTTCTTGGTGTCGGTAATATGCTTAGGGGGGATGATGCAATAGGTCCTGTTGTTGTCCGTGAGCTTTCGAAAGAAGGGGTTGATGCATTCTTTTTTGATTGCGGAACCGCACCAGAGAGTTTTTCCGGTGCTGTTTTTTTAAAAAAACCTAAAAAAATTGTTATTGTTGATGCTGTTGATATGAAAAAAGAGCCGGGAACTGTTGAGATAATAGATATTTCTGCTATTTCCGGCATACTTATATCCACACACAAACTTCCTTTAAGCCTTACAATAAAGCATCTTGAAACCTCAACTAAAAATATTGTTTTTGTAGGGGCACAGCCTAAGATAACTGCCTTTGGTGAAGAAATGACTAGCGCGGGTAAAAAAGCAGTTATAAGAGCAAAAGAAATTGTGTTGAAGGAGATTAATGCGGGTTAATCTGTTTAACAATCTGTAAAATATCATCCCCGTATTTTGTAATCTTTGCAGGTCCAAGACCGTGTATGTCCTGTAGTTCGGCGGAAGTCTTTGGCATAACTTGTGCTATTTCCAGCAGCGTCCTGTCATGCAATATACAATAAGCGGGAATGTTTATTTCTCTTGCAAGAGAGCCCCTCCAGTTTTTGAGTCTTGTTACAAGATCGCCCGATATTTTAGACATATTAACGCTTATTTTCTCTTTGGTTTTTGGCCGTAATTTTTTTTCTTTTTTATCTTCCAGTATTTCGAGCATACTTTTTGTTATAAAATAAGTTGGCTTCCTGCCATAATAAGTCATATACAAACTAGTTTTTGCCCTGCTCATTGCAACATAGAATATTCTTCGTTCTTCTTCCTCCTTGTCATATTCCTCAACTTTTACCATATCGACTACAGGATGCTCACTGCCCTTGCATGGAAAATTAAGGGCATTGCACCCGACCACAAAAACCATTTGTGCTTCCATTCCCTTGATTGCGTGAATGGTTGCAAGCGTTACATCATCTTTTCTGGCCTTGCTGCTTTTTTTCATTTCATCGCTTCTTACGACATGATTTATCCCGGCCAGTTTCATTCTCTGCGACAGTTCATTCAACTGCCTGTTGACTCTTGCCAGCACAAATATTTTATTTCCGGGCAGGCCAGAGGTGATTATTTTTTGTATGACGTATTCAAACTCTGCGTCTTCTGAGCCGAATTTCAGGAGGTTGATGTCTTTTTCTCCTTCACATGCTGACTGGAGGTCTGCCAGGCCCATATTCTTGATTGAGTTGTTTATCAGTTTCACTATGTGTTTTGTTGAGCGATAATTTTTTGTCAGGGTGATTATGTCGCAGTCAGGGTATTTGTCCTCGAAGTTCAGTATGTATCTAATGTCTGAGCCCCGCCATCCGTATATTGACTGCCTTGGGTCTCCCACGCAAAACAGGTTGGGGGGTTTTAGAATATCAATAAGCTTTATCTGTGTTGAATTGACATCCTGGTATTCATCTATAAGCACATGCTCGAATCCGGGTATTAATTCACTGTGATTTTCAAACAGTTTTATCGCATCAACCAACTGGTCTGCGAAATCACGCAGGCCGTCTTTTTTCATATACGCTTCTATATAATTACAGACTGCAAATACCAACTCTGCGCTTTTTTTATTGTCTTTGCCAATGTTTTCAAAAGACAAGTCCCTTAGAGATTTGTTCTTGAACTTGTAGTAATCCCTGATGAAGAAGCAGTCATTCATGAACATGTTCTGAAGCTGTTCTGTGGGTTTTCCTTGTTTCTGGGCATGGCTGAAATAGGTGTCTGTTGCCTGTATAGGGGAGATGTTCAGGCTTAAAAGCGCTCTTGTGACCATCACAATTTTGTCCCTGTAATTAATGACCCGGACGGGTTTGTTGTAAATCAGGTTATTGTGCTGTCTTAAAATCTTTTCGCAAAACGAGTTGAATGTTTCAATATGGACTTCATTCAAATGCTTAAGCCGTCTCATCATTTCAGCTCTTGCTTTCCGGGTGAATGTTATTGCCAGTATCTTTTTTGGATCAACAGCGCAGTATTTTACCAGAAATTCTATTCTTTTTGTAAGCACTGTTGTTTTTCCCGAACCTGCTCCCGCGAGGCATAATATGTGCTTATTGCCGCTTATGATTGCTTTTTTCTGCTCATCATTGAAATAGTCAAGAAACTCACTGAATTTTTCAAACAATTCACTCTCTTTTTTGGTTATTTGCGTAGGGGTTTCCTTAAAGTTAAAGGATAGCTTTTTTTTATAGAGAGTAGGATTGTCTATTTCTTTTTTCCCTTTTTCTGTCAATTCCAGCACTTTCCAGAACTTCTTGCCGCTGACGGAATTTATCCCAATCATGTCATTTAAGATAAGATTGTCTATCATCGCATTTAGCTCTTCCTCGTCATAGGCAAGGGTTGCGAAATTTTCTTTTGAGGATAGGAAGTTCCTCTCTATGGATTTGTTGTTTTTTATCCCTCTAAGAAAATCTATCAATAGTTTTTTCCCGACACTAAATGATATCTCATCCAGTGCTTTTAGCACAAACAAATAATCCAGTTCTTTTCCAACCATATTCATAAACTAAAGAGAAGAATGATTTAATAATGTTTTGGATTATGCATCAATCACGTAATATCCGGAAATATTTTTCTTTTTCTCCCAATTGACCCCTTAAGGAAATTAAATCAAAGGAAAATAAACAGGAGGAAATAAAACGGGATATTACACACACATAACGATTTATGGTTGTAACTAGTACGAGAATTCACCAATAATGAAAATTAATCTTCAACTTTTATCTTGTTTTTCTTGAGGTAATCATTTGCTGCCTTTATTACAGAATCGCCAACAACAAGGATGTTTTCGTTTATTTTTTTTCTTTTGTTGTTCCAGTCGCTGACTGCAAAAACAAAGCCCGCTTTTACCATACCCCTTAGTTTTTTTGTTTCGTTCGCATAACTTAGCGCGTTTCTTATTGCATAAAGAAGAGATGTTAGCTCTTTTGTTTCAATTTCGCTAAAAACAGGCTCCCATGATATCATGTTGAATGACTTTTCTTTTATAAGGCTTACAGCCATTTTTCCTTTACTTATGTTTGTTTCATCACTCATGTTATTTTAATTTGCATGCTAATTTTTAAAATAATCTGTTAAACCGTGAAATTTTTGTTTTTTTTTGCAAGTTCGTAATCTTTTGTAAGTTTTATTGCGTGCTGATTTATTTTTCGGCACTCTTCCTCACACTGCGAGCAGAATGTGCACTTTCCGTAATCACAAACCCATGTCTTTTTTTCGCGGTCAACAGTTATTGCATTTGACGGGCAGTTTTTTTCACAAAGCCCGCAGTATGTGCATTTTTCAGGAAAATGCTCTATTTTGCCGCGGAAGTTTTCAGGCAGTTTAGG
>DAOVNB010000151.1 GCA_030630425.1 archaeon
AGAATTGTGTTTTGCGTTTAGTGTTTGATTGAGTTTTGTTACCTCGTATTCCAGAATATTTTTCATTTTTTGTTTAAAATAGGCCGTTGTGCCTATACTTTCTCCATTTTCGTCTTTTCCATATCTTGAAAGCAGTGTTCCGCAGGTGGGAAGAGTTTTAATTCCGCAGCCGTCTTTCCAATATTTTATTTTGTCTGTTGTTTTTCGAATATTGTCTGTGAAGTTTGTTTCAATCGCATCATATAATGCCTCGTTTTCTATAACATCATCCCTTACAATATAATACAGCATCCAGTATCTTGCTTTTAGTGTATCATTTATGGCGCCAAAATTCCAGGATTCAACTTCAGGGAGATTAGCGCCTTCAATTTTTGCGGTTATTCCTTCTTCAGGCATTGCAAAACCGGTTGTAAATCCATGAGTTAATTCATTTCCAAAAACCGCATTTATATTTGAAACAGAAATAGTCTTGTCAGGTTCTCGGGTTGCCTGCGCTTCCCGCAGATTGCTTGTCAAATAATCGTTTATGCTGTTTACAAAAACATATTTATCCGATGTTCCTATGTATGGGGAAGCCGCAACTGTTTTTATGTATGCGATATTTTCTTCACTTCCTTGGAATTTAAGTGTTCCGGCACCTGAAAGCTCAAAGAAGTGGGTTCCTGTTTCGTCGATTTCTGTTATGCCGTCTTTAATGGTGCAGCCAGTACATGAGACGGTTACGGTTCCTTTTTTAAACATCCATAGATTTACAAAAGCAGTTACTGGCGGACTGTTTGCGCTGTTTGGGTTTTGTATGGGCACCCCAATTTCCGTTGTTCCGATAAGAGTATTTATGTCCTCATAATATGTAAATGGTATTCTTTTTTGATTATTGTTATTGTCATCGACGAAATTCCACATATATATTCCGTTTGAAAATTGAGGGGATTGGTCATTACTGTCCTTTACGGATGCAGAAGAGATGCTATCAGGAACCCCCCCATGTTCGCCTAAGTGCGTTATAGTATCTATAAGTCCTGCAAAAAGGGCGGTTCTTTCAAAAACAGAACTGTATGTTGCAATATCTCGATCAAGAGAGGTTATAAAGTAATTTGAATATACTTCCTGAACCTCATTTGCGCCGTAGCCCATCCACAATTGAACAAAGTAAAGCGTTGTCATTACCATGAGGACTATTACAAGAAATCCGAGTACTGTTGAAAATTCACCTTTTTTATTCATAATTGTCAATACTCCATAAAGAGTGTTATTTTTGCGCTTTCACCGTCAAATGTTGCAATGGATGCTGTTTCTTTGTTATCTGTTAGTCCGAAGCCACCAAGGGACATTTTGATTGTGTTGTCTTTTTCTACTTTAAGATAATATTTGTATTGTCCCCAAACTTCCGGCGCAAAATCAATTGCATTGAAGTAGGATATAAGACATGTTTCAACAGTCGTGGTTTCTTCAAGAGTGTTGTAAATTATTTCAATATCATCATCAGCATAAACTTCTTGTGCAAGCCCGAAAGATATTATTTCTGCGTTTGTAAATTTTGTTCCGGTGCATGTATTGTCATTAAGAAAAGCATAAAGCGCTGTATCCGCACTTGTCTCATTTCTTACATATTCTTTAGAGATGACAACACTTTTTGCGACAATTAGTGCAAATGCGAGTGCTATAATACATACTACAAAAAATATTACCATCAAAATCGGCAGGGACATTTGTGCTTTTTTTTGTTTCATTGAACCACAGTTTTTACATTCATTTTAATGACCCAGCATAGGATATGAGGTATATTGGTTGCCGGATAGTACCCCCTCATATATTATGGGCTTTCTTGTGCCGAAACCATATTTTATTATGGCGGGTGTTATTATTTTTCCTTTTTTTATAAGGGCGGTCCTTGTTTCTTTGAACCATCCTTCAGGGTATACATAATACATTTCTGAACTGTTGCCGAAAATCCATTGAGGTGTTGGTTCTCCTGAATCGTAGATTTCTACATAGTAATAGTACTCTTTTGTGTCTAAACAGATTTTATCCAATAATTCTGCATGGTTTGTATCGTATGTGACTGAATCCCTGTTGGTAATTGTGATGGCATTAGTTGCGCTGTCAAGCGCATCTGCATCAAGAGTGTTCAAAAGTGTTAGTCCCTGTGCATCTTTTGCGACAAAACAGGGGCTTTGGATAAACTCGTTTGTAAGGTCAATCTCAAAGTCCCCAACTACATCAAGGCCGGTAACTGTTGTGTTAAACCATATGTTTTGGGCAAATACAATTGTTAAAAACCCGGCAAAAAAAATTATATACATCAAGGATGATGCAGCTTCGTTTATTTCCATATAAGTACCTATAAAATATTATTATGTATTATTACATTGTTTTACGACATTATATATGTTCGAGCATAGGTATTTATAAAGTTTGAAGAATATAGTTTTGTATCGAGATATCGAGATATGTGTTTGCTGGTGATTTATTGAATGTAACAGTTATTTGTTCTAAATGCGACGGGCTTTTTGATTGGCGCTGGGGTAGGAGTAAAGGTGTCTGTCAGCACTGTGATGCCATGCTGTCAATAAAAGATGTCAAGCTCGCTAAAGGCGAAATAGTTAAGCTTTTTCAATGATTCCTTTATAAATGAATTATCCTATAAATCTTACATAACAGTTATTGGGTGATTCTATGGCTAAAAAGGATGTAAATGTTCAAAATATTGTTGTACCTGCGGATAAACATATTATTGTTAACAATGATATAAAAATCCAAAATATTGTTGTATCTGCGGATACACATACAAAATTTTCTTTAGAGATGCTTGCAGCAAACCTTGATGGTGCTGAATATGAGCCGGAATCTTTTCCGGGGCTTGTATATCGTGTCAAAGAACCAAAGGCATCTGCTCTTGTGTTTACAACAGGAAAGATAATCTGTTCCGGCGCAAAATCTTACGATTCTGCGAAAAAATCAATTGCTCAGGCACTGGAAGACTTCAAAAAAATAGGGATTGAGATTACAGGAAAAACAGATACGGCTATTGTAAATATTGTGGCTTCAGCAAACCTTGG
>DAOVNB010000180.1 GCA_030630425.1 archaeon
ATTGAACGATTTAAACCCGGAATCAGTAACATCATTGAACCATTTAGCCATTTTCGTATAAGCCACGCCTTTGTCCTTGTTTCTCGAGAATATCATTCTTAACCCAACTTGTTGATTTTCAAGAAAACATTCTTAAAAATCAACAAGTTGAAGAATTAATGGTACACTACATATTTTTGTTTTCGTTTAATCATAGATTTAGTATCTGTAGCTTTGTATATTTCTAATGCTGATTGTATAGGTTTTGATGAAGTTGTTATTTTAAGAGTTTTAGTTTTCATAGGAAGAACCACATCTTGTAAACTTTGAGTATTCATTATCCTTACAATATTTGTCCAATTATGGTTTATTTCTTTGTCTTTAAGCATGTGTCTAATGCTGTTTACTAACTGATATGCCAGGGTTGTCAAATAGATATGCGATTCAATTCTATCATCTTTCTGATGGTGAACGGGTCTTATGTGTAAATCTGACTTTAAGCATCTGAAACTTGCTTCAACTTCTCTTACAATATTGTATGTATCCCAAAGCATTTGTTCTGTTGGGCTTTCAATGTTTGTGCGGATAAAATAAACTCCATGCTTATTGTTAGATTTTGCTTTTGCTTGCTTTTTTGTCCATTTTATTTCAGATGCTTTTCCGTTTTGTTCTATTACATCAATATTATATCTGCCACTAACATTGCGATTTCTTTCTCTGCATCTGCCTATGCGTTCCCAAACTTTTTCTATTTTTTTGGTGGTTCCTTTTTTATGTAAACCATCGGCCATTGCTTGTAATTCTTGTTCAAACCTATCACAAAGTTTTATTGTGATAGACTCCTCTTTAATACGTTTTTGATGGCTTTTTACGCACATCCATGTATCATTAAATTTAGGATGGTCAAATACAGCTAATTCAATATTATTACCTAACCTGTCTTCAACAATATGCTTGCTTTCTATTTTATTTATTACATCATCGTTTAATCTTTGTCTTGATACGCAAATGTATTTATAGCCTTTGTCGTCAAGGAATTTTAAATTTTCTTCTGATGCAAAACCTGCATCCATAACTATGATTTTGCCTTTTGTATTGTTGTTGTGCGCTTCCAAATCAGTTATCATATCTTCAACGGTCGCAATATCAGCCTTGTTCCCTTCGTATATACGTGAATGGCGGATAAACCCCGATGAATTTATAATACCGGTAAATACTACTTGTTTGCAATCATTTCGTTTTTGTTTGTTTCTTCCGTACTTGGCAATTTTACTGTTTTCTTTTCTTCCCTCAAAATGAGTATTGGACAGATCATATATCACTATTGAATCATCAATATTGAAAACATCAAGTATTTTACCATATAAATATTTATCTATTTCTGTTTTATTCTCATTTAATTTATCAGACATTTTATATAAGTTCTGGTGTGATATTTCCACATCAGATATATTAAAAAGACTTTTTAACGAGCTGTTATCTCTCAAGTATTGTGCGGTTCTATACTCCGATGATGAAAAAATGGCTCTGCTTATAATGCTGATTTGTGCCAGCTTATTTTCCATATTATCAAAACCCAGCTTCTGAAAACAGCTTGCCAAATCTAATTTATCAGCTACTTGTTTGCATAAATTTTCACTGCCAAATGTTTTGTTATTTTCAATATTCAGGTTTTTAATATCAACTGGTTGAAAATCTACATCACTATCTAATACTGGGATAACAATCTTATTGTCAGGTGCATCATCTCCGTATTTAATCAAGTATTTTTGATAATACAGTTCTACTAATTTCTGAGAGGTCTTCGAATAATTATTATGAAGTAGCTTCTGCTTAAATATCCGGGACTGCAATTGCTCTAAAACTTCAAGCCTTGTTTCTTTGTCATATAGTTCGGGTTCGCTTCCCAAATATAGTACTTGACTTTGCTTTACTACTCCATCTATTCGCGAAGCTTGTACTAATTGGTATTGGTAAAATATCTTTCCCTGTTTTGTATTCTTTTTCTTAACTTGTCTTATAAACATATTGCAAAGATATAAAAATTCTGCAACAATGCAAGCATCATACATCACTACAATCGATTTCTTGAAATTTCAAACATTGATTATCAGCTACTTAATAAATCAAAAGGGGTGAGATTAGTGATTTTTCATGCTTTTAATCGCGTTTTTATACAAGTTGGGTTAAGCACAAACTGGCACACCAGGTTTTGTTAATCCAAAAACCGAAAAAGAAGCCGTGTACATACGTACAAACCCAACAAAATGAAACGTGGAGGTTTGTACGTTTGTACATGCCTTAGAAAAAAACTGGCAGCGGGAGAGGAGGATTATAAAAGATAGTCGGGGCGCGACTTTGAGTCGCACCCCGACTAAAGGATCGATTAAAAAGGGGAGCTTACAAGATGGGGGCTTTCTCTTTTTTATATGGGTTGTTTTATTTTATAACATAAAGGAACGCGGTACAATCGCGCACCAGCGATGGGTTCAACCCTTGATTCGCATTTATAAACAAAAAACACTGTTGTGGGCAAGTGGAAAAGCAACCTTTTTAAGAACTTTAGCGTCTCATTAATGTAGATGTAAAATTTAAAACATTATTATTATGAAATCTGTCAAAATACGAATAATCATTATTTGTTCAATTCTTTTATACGGAATTTTTTCTTCTTGCAAAAAGGAACAAGAA
>DAOVNB010000147.1 GCA_030630425.1 archaeon
CACCGCGGCCAAGAAACGCACCCATTGACGGAGATGTATTAAACCCAAAAATACCCCAAAGTAAAGTTGAAGAAGAAATAGCGCCTGTTCTTGGCGGTATTAACCGCATAACTCTTGTGTATTATCCATACATTTTAGGAAAGAACTTTATGATTGACGGAATCACAGGAATCAGAAAGGAGATGGGTTGATAACTCAATCAGATGTATATGCTGCAAGCACAACACCAACACAAACCTTATTTGCGCTAAGGTCAACGACCGTTATCAGAAACTCTCTAATCTATTGATTCCAACACTAACCAGACGCATATGTTTTATATGCTCCCTCCACAGCCCACAGGCGTAATATCACAGCAGCCCTCAACAGATGCATCGCATATTGTCACTTTAGTTTCGCAGTCTTCAATTATTTTTTTAACGCACATCTCTTTTGTCCCATCAACAAAGGATTCTTCAATATCCAATACATTATGCTCTATTTCAGTTGATGCCTCTTCAGCACAAGGACCTGCATAAATCACAGTTATTGTATCTTCTGTAAGTTCTGCTTCAAACAAATCTGCAAAATTATATTTTTTCACAACCTGGGACGCTGATGCACGGGAAACATACTTTAAGGAAGCCGCCAAGTCAAAAGCATTTGCCCTTGTAAGCGAATTTATATCTGCACAGATAGCTTTATCAGTAACAGAAACTCCCGCAAGTAGCGCCACACCCCCCATTATAAGGATTGCTGCAAAAATTAAAATCATATTTGTTGATTGAGCCATATTAACACCAAAAACCTACCCTAACGCTTTTGCAACTGCAGCCGCAAGATCTGTAAAAAAACTGAACTTGTCCCGTAACTCAATCAAAGATCCGGTAAAGTTATTCATGATAAAAAAAAGCGCAAGAAGCCCAAGAGCCATCACAATTAAAGCCAATGCCTGCATCGGTATTTCCATTTCGCCCTTATTTCTTTTTTTAAACATATTGCTTATTTGTTTTTCTGAAATAATAAAGTTATTCGTAATTCTACTTTTTGGAGTTATCCAAAAAGTGCGGCTTTTTAGAGGCTTTCCAGACAAATCCGTTACCCGCTAAAAATATATAGTTATCACTCAAATGAATACAGATGAGAATATTATGCACTTCGGACTTCCACAGGAGCGATAAAATTGTAAAAAAAGTCCTTAAAATCCTAAATGAAAAAAATATAGATGTTTACATAAATGCCGGGGATTTTCTTTCAAATGATTTTGCGCGCGCTTTTTTCAAAAAACTTAAAGTTAAGACCTTTGTGGTTTCGGGAAATTGGGACTGGGACTTAAAATACAATGGAAAAACAGTATCTATTCTTGAAGACGAAATTGAAAAATACAAAGGATATTGTTTTCTTGGCGCAAACCCGGATTTTGCGAATTCAAAACATCTCTTAAGCCTTACAAAAAACATACCTGCTGAAAAACTCATATTCATCTCGCACTCGCCGCCGTATAAAATACTTGACAAAATGTGGAATGGTGCAAGCATAGGTTTTGTAGAATACACCGAATTTGTCAAAAAGAAAAAGCCAATACTTCATGTGTTCGGACACATACATGAAGACAACGGCGTCAAAAAAACAAAAAACACGCTCTTTGTAAATGCCGCGCTTGCAGCATCAAAAAAAGCATACATTGTTGAACTTCCATCCAAAAAAATAGAAACTGTGATACTCTGATGATTAACCTTTTTTTCCCAAAACCATTCAAAGAACGATATAAGAAAATTCTTGGAGATGAAGCAGAGACATTCTATGAATACTGCGAAAAGCCATTACGAAAATCAATAAGAATAAACACGCTTAAGGCAGATAAAAAAACAGTTGTTGACCGCCTTGAAAAACAGGGATGGAAATTAAAGCCAATTCCCTGGTGCAACGTTGGCTATTGGGTCGAAAAAAAAGGAGAAATCGCTCTTGGAAACACACAAGAGCATTTTATGGGATATTTTTATGTCCAGGAAGCATCCTCGATGATACCTCCACTCGTCCTTGCACCCAAAGCAGGCGAAACAGTTCTTGATGTATCCGCAGCCCCGGGCTCAAAGACAACGCAGATGGCAGAAATGATGAAAAACACAGGGGCTCTTGTTGCAAATGACCCAAATATAGGGCGAATCCGCGCATTAAGGTTCAATCTTGACAAAGGCGGTGTTGTAAATACTGTTGTAAACCGGCAGGACGGCGGTTCAATCTCAAAATCAAATTTGAAATTCGACAAAATCCTTTTTGATGCCCCGTGCTCTGCGGAAGGCACTGTAAGAAAAGATTATAAAGTCCTAAACCATTGGGGTGAAAAACACATCAAAAGCCTCTCAAGGATACAGAAAAGAATCATACTGCCTGTTGCAGACACACTTAAAAATAACGGGACTCTTGTGTATTCAACATGCACTTTAGCGCCTGAAGAAAACGAAGAGGTAATATCCTTTTTGCTTGAAAAAAGGCCGGAATTTAAAGTTGAGAAAGTAATCCTTAAAGGCCTTAAAACAAGATGCGGTATAACCTCCTGGGATGGAAAAGAATATTCAAAGGAAGTAGAAAAATGCGCACGAATCTACCCGCAAGACAACGATTCGGAAGGATTTTTTGTAGCGAAAATAGTAAAGGACGAAAAAGCTTCGAATCCACAAACAGAACAAAAATGAGATGATTTTTTGTAGCGAAGCTGTGAAAGCTTCGAATGAAATGAAAAGTGAAAATAATGCTTAAATTTGTAAATTCAAAAGGGAAAAAAGAAATAACCGGACAGCTTTTAGATAGGTTCGGAATCCCAAAAGACACATTCAACGAGTATCACTTTATAGAAAACGAAGAAAAAATATGGATTTGCTCAAAAGAAATAGCATCAATAGACTTCAAAAACTTAAGAACCGAAGGAATTGGACTGCTTTTCGCAAGAAAAGGAATAATCTTAAAGCCAACAACAAACATGATTCAGCTTTTTGGAAAAACAGCAACAAAGAACATTGTTGAATTAAACGAAACACACAAAGATATGTTTTTAAGGGGCTTAGATATTTTAAATTTAGATGCAAATGCCGATACAGGATATGTTATTGTAAAACATAAAAACGACTTCCTCGGATGCTCGCTTTTAAAAGAAAACAACCTAA
>DAOVNB010000074.1 GCA_030630425.1 archaeon
GGAACACTGCTTTCAAGATATGGAAAAGACGAAAATGGAGAAAGTATAGGCACAACGGCCTATTTTAAACAAAAAATGAAAAATATTCTGGAATACGAGGTAACAAAACTCAATCAAACACTAAACGCAAAACACAATTCTAAAGAAATACTGTTTAACATTTCATACACTATTTCAACACCCAACAACTGGAATGATTACTGGGATGCAATAGAAATCGCCCATAATGAAGACAACACAGGAATCTGTTGTTCGTGTGAAAATTGCCCCTCATGCGGAAATACTAAGGGGGGCTGTTATAAAACATTTGGAACAAGCTATGGCGAATGCGACTACAGCTATGGATTAATATACACCATCATAGTAAATGCAACAGATACAAAATACAAAATAACAACACAATCACCTCAAAACATAAATGTTCTTATAGCTTCTGAATGGACAAACATAGACAAAACACAGGAAAATACATTCTACGCAGATACAAGAATTTCCGCATACAAATGCTCAACACCAAAACCAACAAATGGATGTTACAAACAAACAGGCCTTGTTTCGCTGGGAAAAACAACACACGCTTCATTTGACATAATTGACGATTGTAATGGATATGTTATCGGAAGTTCTGTAACCTATCAAAAAAAGGTGTGTAAAAATGATTGTTATAGTAAATGTTCTTACGAAGACTGCACGGAAACATGTAGTGGAGATCCGGAAACTTGCACAGAAACATGCGTAACAAGATACAAATGCAGTGCGTGCAGTCACACAACAAAGAATGACTATTGGCAATCTTGTTGATTCCTAAAAGGTATAAACACAACAAGGGCAATAGTGATTACTTTACTGATTATTATTGTAATTGGCGCAAAATAATGATTTCTTCCGCATCCGACACACTAAATCATTTCAAAGAAAATACAGAAAAAACAAAGAACAGACACTAAAAATCCACACCATATAACTTATTGTAGTACCATTCCAACGATATATGCTCTAAAAAGTATATAAACAATCACACCCCATTATTTCTTGTGATTTATAATGGCTAAAGGAATGGAGACCGCAATTCAAATTGTAATGGTTATCGTAGTATTAGTTGTACTTGCAGCAATAGTAACGACAGTAGCTTCATCAAAAATAACTGATGGTGGCGAACAAATGGGTAGAAGTATAGATACTTCCGGAGATAAACTTCAAACATTGACAGAAAAAACACCAACATATACTCCGAGTATTTCTTATTCATCAAGCAGCGAATCATCAGAAACAGACGCAGATATTTTAGAAAGTATAATAGATATGATTACACCTGAAGACCTTCCGGACTTATAATGCATCATCTCATTTTCAATCGCCGGAACTGCCGGCTTCCTTGCAAATCTTTGATTTTCGCAGATAGCCGGCAGAATAAGGCGTTGAAAAGCTTGAAACCGAACCAAACATCCTTGAAAATGCAAAGCATTTTTAGGACCTCGAAAATCTTCGATTTTCGTAATAACCATGGATTTTTGAGCTAAAGCTCAAAAAGCTTCGAACGATAGTGAGATGACTTTAGTCTGTAGTCTCCCGAGGTTTCATGATTCTTAAAAAGCACAATTAGGTCAAACAAACCCAAACATACTTACAAAAAAGTTAAATGACACTACGAAATATCGCAATAACCTGAAACCGCCCCTTCATTTGAATTACAATTAATTCCAGGACATAAAGTAAAATATAACTGAGAGTCCATACCGCAATACCACAATAAAGAAATTCCTGGAAACTTAGAAAGACTCTTGCACGCATATTGCCCTATCTTTTCGCATGCGCGTTCCTTATAATTGATGAAGGAATCGCCATGACTTGAATAAGTCATTCGACCAGGAATAATTGTTTCTTCTTCGTTTTCAGGGTCAACATTGTCAGTGTCATCATTAGCGTCATCACTGGTGTCATCATTAGCGTCATCACTGGTGTCCTCATCAGTGTTCTCATTAGTGTTATCACTTTCTGAATTCTCCGCACAATAACCTATATTTAATTCACTGCAGCCATAATTGCATTTGTTATAATAAGTCCTCCCAAAACTGTCGCAGAAATAAGCCCCAGCATCCCTTTGTTCTCCAGCATAATCAGGAGAACTCCTGTCACCTTCGCGAAAATAAACATGAATATTTCCAGAAAAACAAACATTCGTAGGTGCTTCATCAGAACCCAAATAAAAATAACCAAATGAATTTGGTTCTACCCCAATTGCCGCTCCCTCTTCAAACCAACCAAAACATGGCTGTCCTGTAGTATCATATGCTTCGCCATAACATTCTCCGCAGCGATATGTTCTTCTAGCAGTGTTCTTAGATAATTCATAACCTTCAGGCACTGCTATTTCTGGTTTGCAAAGACCTGTTTCCGCGTCACAGCCATTAGAACATCTTAGTCTATACAATGCGAGTCCTGTATCGTATCCCCACCAATACCATCGAGGTATTAGGCCTTCAGCATACGCATAAGAATACCAGCTTGCAATATTCTCTGTCATGCTTTGGGTATTTTGATAAACGCATTTTATATCGTTTACCCCTAATTGTATTAGTATCCCCTCATCCTTGAAGTTCGCGTTATACACTCCATCTTTAAGCACTCCCTCGTCTAAATAAGAAGACCAGTCTTTTACACTAGATGATTCGGACACTTTCTCATATCCCTCAATATCCTCAATTGCAACAGCATGCCCTGCACTGCCAATCATCAAAAATCCGGCAAAAATTGCTAAAAAAAACCATTTCATAAAAAACCACAATTGTTATGGGTTGCAGGTAGTATATATATCTTTCTTAAAAACAAAATTCCAAAACTATATAAATCAAAATACCTAAAAGACTATTCAAGAGAAAAAAAGTATATAGGACTGTGTTATGAAAAAAGGTATGGAAGCTGCAATGACTATAGTTATAACAATTATTATTTTAGTTATTGTTGCGCTTTTAATCATAAACATGACTGAAAATCAAATCAGAAATGTCGATGAAAGCACCGAAGACACAACAGATACAGCATATGGTAAAATAGATGAGATTGTTGAGACTATAGACACAAGCGCTTTAGAAACCATCAGTTCAAAAGATATAACAAAAAAAATGATTTCAATATAAAAACTATGATTAAAGGTGATAATTTATGAAAAAAGGTATGAGTGCGGCCATGACTTTGGTAATAACAATTATTGTATTGATTGTCGTTGCCCTTGCATTAATTACTCTAACAGCATCAAGTGTTGGTGATGTGGGGGAGATATCTTCTGAAAATACAGACACAGCAGCATGCGGTATTTGTATAGCAAGCAAATGTGTTGGTAATAGTGGAACCACATTAACAGTTACTGACTGCCCTGACTGTGCGTCATCATTAAGTCATACATGCCCATAAAATACTAAAACATCCCAAAACCCATATCTTTGGGTTTGGACAGACCCATTATTTTTAGAAGCGTTGGCGCAGTATTCCCAAGCGCGCCTGCTTTCTTTAATTTTATATTCTCCTCAGAAACAACTATAAAAGGCACTTTGTTCAGTGTGTGTGCTGTGTGTGGGGTTCCGTCTTTCTGAAACATGGTTTCTGCATTCCCATGGTCTGCTGTAATTACAGGAACAAAATCATTCCTTAAGGCAGAATCAACAACCTTTCCTAAATACTTGTCCACAAACGATACCGCATCAATTGCAGCATTGAATTTTCCAGTGTGGCCCACCATATCCGCGTTTGCAAAATTAAGAAGAATGAAATCATGCTTTCGGTTTTTCATCTGGAGGACTACATCTTTTGTAATCTTATCCGCGCTCATTTTAGGCTTTAAGTCATAAGTTGCAACTTTGGGTGATGGTATTAATATCCTGTCTTCATGCTCAAACGGCCCGTCCCTTCCGGCATTAAAAAAATAAGTCACATGCGCGTATTTTTCAGTCTCGGCAATTCGAAGCTGTTTTAAATCATTAGACGCTAAAATTTCAGGAAAAATTAGTTTAGGTATCTGCGGCTTAAAAACAACACCAATGTCAAAATCGCGGTCATATTCTGTCATTGCTGTAAATTTTATATCAAGCTTTTTTGTACGGGAAAATTTCTTAAAATTAGGCGCCACAAATGCCCTTGTTGTCTCTCTAGAACGGTCTGAACGGAAATTAAAAAATATTATAGCATCCTTGTCTTTTATTTTCGGCGCACCCTCAATTATTGTAGGCATTACAAACTCATCAGTTTCACCCCGCTTATATGCTGTATCAAGTGCTAAAAACTCATCATCTGCACTGCGGCCGTTTCCGAAAACCATTGCATCATATATCTTTTCTTCCCTCTCCCAGCGATTGTCCCTATCCATTGCATAATATCTCCCGGAAATTGTTGCAACTTTACCAATACCTAAAGAACCTGTTTTTCGCTTGAGGAGTTTAAGATATTTTTCAGCTGATTTCGGAGGCACATCCCGCCCGTCAAGAAACGCATGGATGAATACCTTTGAAACCCCCTTCTTTTTTGCAAGTTCAAGCAATGAAAAAAGATGATTTATGTGACTATGAACCCCTCCGTCAGACAAAAGCCCCATTAAATGAAGATTTGAGTTGTTCTTCAAAACATAGCTCATTGTTTCTAAAAACGCACCTAATAAACAAGCTGATCCAACGACCCCACATGGTTTAAGTGTGTTACAAGACGAAGTCGATGCGTCGGAACGCGTGTTTATTCAAAAAATTGCAGAAGGTCGCGGCACCACCGAAGCAGATGTTATAGAAAATTTTGGTCAAGGTGGTA
>DAOVNB010000189.1 GCA_030630425.1 archaeon
AAAATGCAAAGGCAGGGGCTTTTGCAGGAAGCCCAAATGCGTCTATCTTGAACAGATGAAATATGTTGAGCCGGTTGTAAAAAAAATAGGCAAAGAATTTTTTGGTGCATCCCCTCCAAGCGTTTTTGTCGGGCGCGTTGGTTATCCGAATGTGTTTGCAGGGACATTGGCGCCGATGGGTGAAGGCGATACAAGCAAATATGATGCGCCCCGGTTGTGGCATAAAGGCAATTGGGACATAGAAAAAGTTCTTTCACACAGGATGGCGCTTGTAAACTCAAGAACAAAGACAAATGTGAAAAAAACACCAAATACATTGGATGCTTTAAAGGAAATAGCGATGTCTAAAAAAAGTGTTGATATTGAAGCGCATTATTCAAAACCAATACACACAAGCATACGGTTCGGGGGCATCACAGCACCAAGCGGGCCTTGTGCAACTATTGAGACATTAAAGCTTACAGAAAATCCAAACACTTCAAGAAAAATAGAGTATGTGGTATCCGGCACGGATTTTAAGGCAAATGATGCCATCCAATACCTTTACCGCAAAAAAACAGATGAAGGAGATATAATGAAGCTTCTTTCAATAGGCATTCTTGGTGAAAAAACACAAAGAAAGCTTGTTCCAACGCGCTGGGCGATAACTGCTGTTGACGATTCATTGGGTAAAAACATAGCTGAAAAAATAAAGCAATATCCGATCATTAATTCACCCATCTTTTTTTGCTCCCAGTATCTTGGGAATTTCTTCAATATTCTTCTCTTGCCGCGCGCATGGTCTTATGAGCTTATAGAGATGTGGCACCCACAGTCTGTCTGGACTGCGGGCGATAATGTTTCTATTGGTGTTGATTTTGAGAACTATTTCGGGAGAAAAACATATGCCTCGAACACCCATGGCGCATACTATGCTGCGCGTCTTTCCGTATTGGAATATCTTGAAAAGATAAAAAAACAGGCATCTGTCCTGATTGTCCGCGAGATTGTGCCTGATTACTGGGCGCCTTTGGGAGTCTGGGTAATACGGGAAGCTGTAAGAGACGCATTCACAAGAAAAGCGGCGGATTTAGAAAACAAAAACGCAATAAATATCATTGAATATAAGCTTGTGTGCAAAAAAAGCGAGTGGCAGAACAAATCAAATATCCTTAACAATATTCTGAAACAAAAAAGAATTGGGGATTTTTAATTGCGTATAAACAACATCATCAAAGCAATTAAAATCATCTCGTTTCACTCGAAGCTTTTCAGCAAAGCTGAAAAAGCTTGAAATAGACCAATAGAATCTAAATTTCATGATTTTTAATTGCTAAAGAATCGATTTTCTCTTGAAATAAAAATGCGCAAGCATTATACCTACAATCATAAGAAAAAATGCAAATGGATAACCATAAGGCGATGATAATTCAGGCATATATCTAAAATTCATGCCATAGATGCCGGTCACAAGCATGGGTATCATAACATATGCTGCAAGAACTGTGAGTTTTTTCATGACTTCATTGACTTCATTCGATGATAATGCCAAATAAAGCTGTATTGCCCCTGAAAGCCGTTCTTTGTACATCTCTTCGCGGTCAATAAGACGCATAATATCGTCGTAAATATCCCGTAAATATATTCTTGTATGTTCGGTTACAATCCCGTCATCGCCTTCGCGGGTAAGCATGAGAAGTATATCCCTTTCAGCAACAAGAATCCTGTGAAGCTCTAAAAGTTCGGATTTTATGTCCATAACATGGCCCATTGTTCTAGGGCTTGACCGCTCCATTGCCTTTTTTTCAAGTGTGTTTATTGCATCATCGTACTCTTCAATTTCTGTGTAATATCCGGTTATTATATGGTCAAGCACTTTGTAGAATACAAAATCAATTGTTTTTGCAGGGAATTTTGAAAAATATTTCTGGACTTTCTCAAGTTCCGGCCCCTTTGAATGATAAGTTATCAAACTGTTTTTAGCCAAAATAATGCTCATCTGGCCATAATTTTTGGCGCCTGAAGGATATGTCTTAAACACACAAAAAATTGCCTTAGGATATTCCTCAATTTTTGGCTTGGAATCTTCAAGACAGTCTTCAAGAACAAGACGGTGATATTCCGGGAAAACTTCGGACAATATTTTTTCAAGCGCTTCCTTGTCGCCCGAAGAAATATCTACCCATGTCCTTTTTTTGCTATGAAGTGTGTCTAGTGCTTTTTCTGCCCCGATATTCTGCATAACTTCCGGAGCCTTGTCTTTCTCAAACACTATCGCACTTATCATAGTTACTGTTTGAGCGGTTGATGTTTATATTATTTTGAAGTGCGCTAAAAAAGAAGTGCTTTAGCTAACACTAAATAATTGTAGGGTTTATAAATCCTAAATCATGAAACTTCGGGAGACCACAGACTTTAGTCTGTGGTTTGGTTGGTTTAAGTTTCAAGCTTTCAAAGCAATTCATCCTTCCGCTTAAAAGCGAAGGTTTTCATGCATTTGAAATAACAAAAAACTTATTCAACAACATCAAGTGTTGACTGCTTTGAAAGGTTTACCTGTAAGTTATTGCTCCATTCAGTT
>DAOVNB010000134.1 GCA_030630425.1 archaeon
CTGTGAACCCCACTTTGAACAGATAGTATCTAATGTATCAGACATATTAACCATTAAATCGTAGTTAATTACTATTTAAATAGTTTTCGGTATTATTTTGTTTAAAAAATACCCAAAAACGCAAAAAATCCTTTAAGAAAAAGCGGCCCGAAAAGCGCGAACAAAAGAATAAAAAGCATGGCCTTTCCCAAAAATCCTGCAATTTTTTTCGGCTGTGGTATGCGGGCACCCTTGATAACTTCTTCAGCAATAAGCCCGCCGTCAAAAGGCTTTAAGGGCATCAAATTAGCGATACCGATACCGATATTCAAAAGTATTATCCATCCGAAAAGCTCCTGCAGGTAAAAAATAGCATTCACAAGATATCCTTTTGGTGTATCTTTAACATCTTCCTTAATTTCTTTAAAATGATATATACCGGTTATGCCGATATATGCCCGCGATTCATTTCTCGAGTCTTTTACTGTCGGAATTTCATAGGTTTCATTATCAACAACAAGAGTAATGTTTTCTCCGGGCGAAACCGAATCCATGACCGCCAAAAACCCCGTCAGATTATTGACAGGAACTGCATTTATCACAGTAATAACACCGTCATCCGGAAGGTATGTTCCGGCAGGAAACTCTTCTTGTGTGTCTGTATAGCCCATGCCTGCCAAAGCATGCGTCTCATTCACTAAAGGCATGCTTGCAAAAGACACGCCGAAAAACAAAAGGACAAAAAAGCACGCAGTCAAAAAATTCGCAAACGAGCCTGCCGCATATATTCTTGTCTTTTTGATTGATGTTGATTTTGCAATCTGCTTCTCATCGGGTTCAGCAAACCCCAGAGGCATAATAAACATAAACCCATAACCCATTGCCTTGACTCTTATCCCCTCAACACGGCTTATTATTGCATGCGAAAACTCATGCACTATAAGTATTACAAGAATAGAAATAATCCACGGCATTATTGGAACAGAATATACCGGAAGGCCATAAGACGCCGGCACATCAATAGGAAGGACAAGGCTTATAGGCGACTGCACCGCCCCACCCGTAACTGCATTGCTTATAATCGCAACCACACCTAAAAGAATTGAAAAAAACGCATACCCCGAAATTCCAAAAGCAAATGTCAAAATTTTAAGAACAGGAACTATAAAGGCTATCATGTGCGCGGGTGCATCAAAAATAGTCAAGATTGCTGAAAAAAATACATCGAGATATACAGACATAATCCCCATAATAAGTGTATATGATAAGAACAAGGGCCAAATGCTTTTCTTTTCTTTTGCTGCTTTTCGTTCATTGTAGATATATTTTAATCCAAGATACCCGAAACTGAAAACTACTGCAAAATCAGATAATTTCCGAAGCCAGGTTGTATGCTTTTTTGCAAAAGAATCAATTACTTCAAGGCCCCGCTCAGTTCTGCGCAGATACATTATGCCTTCTTTTTTAAAATTCTTGCGGTCAAAAATCCATACAACCGCAATTATAAAAAGAAGGACAGCAAGTGATTCCCAATTGTTCATGACTGTTGTTTTGTGTGTTAAGTTTTATATGTGTGTGATTTTGATGTAAATCGGGATAATTTGAAATTTTTTATAAAATAGAGAAACAAAACCTATTTAAATATTTCGTCACTATTTAGGGACTATGATTAATATAGATACGTATATAATGGGCATACGAACGGTTATTGCAGACAATAGTACCGACCCAACCAATGCAGAAGAATATGAGATTCGGGAAAATAATGGATATATTGATGTTCAATCGCCTTTAGACATTGATTGCTTTACAAGAATAATTAAGAACGATTTTGGGGATAAAAAGGCTTCTGAATTCAAAAAAGACATTGATGCTTTGATAGCAGCATATAATTCAGCTGTTTCAGAAATAAACGCAGATATGCAGATAATTACAAATATTACAAATAAGATTACTCATGTTGTTCTTAAAATACCTCTAAAAGCTGAAAACTTAGATGAATGCTTATATAATGGACCTGAAAAATTAGCAAAATTGTATTCTGAAATCTATAGTACCTTAAGGCAACCTCGAATGTAATCCTAAAAGATTACTTTTGTTTACTTTCTAAAAGCACAAAATCAAACCAACAACATGGCTGCCTTTTGGCTATAGGACCGAACTTTTTCTTCATCAAGTTTTTCAATAAAATCAGTCAAGCCGGTTATGAATTCCTCAGCTGCGACAATAGAATCAGAAACTTCGTCTTTTGTGACCTCAAAATCCACATAATACTGCTTATCGACTCGTTCAGCTTTAGCTTTCAGGATTGTTGTGTTATCAATATCAAAAACCGTTTTTAAAAGAATGATTGCTGCTGCGTGATTTTCACATTTTATACCCATTCTAAAAAGCAATGCAAGAAGAGCATGATACATAGAATAATATGCTAAAGCAACAGTATCTTTAAAATTGCCTATTTTATTTAAAATTGCCTATTTTAAAAAGAACCTTTGCAGAAGAAAGAGACTCTTCAGACCGTTGAAGATAGGCTTTCATTACATCTTCGCTTGGTTCAACAACCTTTATTTTCTCTTCCCTGTAAAGCTTATTCAAAAAATTTGCTTTTTTCATAATACTCTTCAACACCTTTTATGATTACATGATTTTTTTCTATCTCCCTTATAAGCGGGCTTTCTTTGTCATATTTGCCGATCTTAATACTTAATTTTGTGTCAATAAGCCCTGTTTGCTCTTTTATTTTGCGGTCTTTTGTTTCTATATACACATCAATGTCGCTTTCTTTTGCTGCTGTTCCTTTGGCATACGAACCAAAAAGAATTGCAAGCGATATGCGGCCATCACATTTTATTTTTTCAATAATCCGCCGTAATCGTGGATATGTTTTCAATATCTCTGTCAGCTTTTGCAGCTCAACAACACAGGCAAACTGTTTTGCTTCAAGTGTTTTTTTAAGAAAGAATACCTTGTTTTTGCCTTCAGTACGATAATCGACAATATTTTCCAGCCGTAAGCCTTCGATTTTTCTCGAAATTGTTGTCTGGTTTGTGTTGAGGTCTTTTGCAAGCCCGCGAATGTGATTGTTCTTTTTCAAGAGATTTTCAACAATCCGCATATTGTAATTATTTTGTGACATATGTCACATTATTGTTACAAAAGTATTTAAATGTATCTTTCATTTCCCCAGCTTCTTCTCAGTCTCTGCAATCGCGATTCTTGTCTTTATCACAGTATCCGGATTCAAAGAAATAGAATCAATCCCGCACTCAACCAGGAACTGCGCGAATTCCGGATAATCCGATGGCGCCTGGCCGCAAATTCCGATTTTTCGCCCCTTTGCTTTCGCGCCTTCAATCACGCGCTTTACAAGCCGTTTCACAGC